>NZ_JADZGH010000091.1:20901-26250 GCF_015865005.1 Rhodococcus sp. CX | reverse complement strand
CGGTGATTACGACCCGCGCGCCCTCTTCCGCGCACGCCCAGGCGTGCGCGAGGCCCTGGCCCTGGCCTGCGCCGGTTATGACCAGCACCTTGTATGCGAGTCGTACGGTCATGTCTTGTCACTCCTGAAGTCTGTTCTCGTGGGGGGTGGAACTGCCGGTGCCGGCAAAGGCCGGGGGCGTTCCGGTCGTGTGCACGGGGGATCGGTCGGCAACGCCGTGTCGATTTGTGGGTGACGGGTTGACCTTCGATGCGAGTGAGCCTAATCTCATCTTCCGATTGGTGCAACCAGTCAAACAGAAAAGCAATCAACAACTACTCCGGGTGTCACAGACGGGCATCGACCGATTTGTGTCGAGTGGTACGAGAGGATGACCACATGCCTTTTGAGATCAAACGAGTGCCCATTCACGACCAGGTCCGGGATCACCTCCTGGATCTGATTCGCTCCGGAAGCTTTCCGCGCAACTCCGCGCTTCCACCCGAACGTGAACTCGCCGCGACCCTCGGCGTCTCACGACACTCGTTGCGACAGGCACTCGCATCTCTGGAGACCGTGGGCCTGATCGAGGCCCGCCACGGGTCCGGTGTGTACCTGACCGAGCGCCCATCAGACGAGGCCGTCGTCCGGGTGTCAGATGTCCTCCTCGCGCCGGATCGGTCGCTCGTGGATGTGCTCGAGGCGCGCCTCGCAATCGAGCCGTTCATCGCGGCCACCGCTGCGGAACGCAGGACCGACGACGACATCGCGGACATACGTGCAGGGACCGAGCAGGACGAACGGACCACGGAAGGGATAACCCGCGCTGCGATCGACTTTCATCAGTGGCTTGTGGGAACCACCCGAAATCCGGTGCTGCAGGGCATAATGCGCTCCCTCACAACGGGCGAACACGGCATCGCGGAGCTACTCGCAAAGGAACCGGGCGAAGCCGGTCACTGGCACGTCCACCACGAGGAGTTGATCGATGCGGTCGTCGCAGGCAACGCAGATCTGGCGCGCCGGCTGATGACGGAACATATCGAAGAGATCCTCGCGATCGCCCGTACGGACGTCGGATCAGAGGAGGGTCGAACCCAGTAAGGAGCGCGTATGCCCGGCAATGAGACAGTCGTTTTTCTTCCGGGACTGAACAATTCGTCGTCGGTCTGGCGACAGGTGATTGAAGCATTGCCGGCCGGTATCGGCGGTCGAGCAGTGGATCTCCCACTGCTCGAGGACATCGACTCGATCGCGGACACGGTGGTCGCCGACCTGCCCGAAAAGTTCGTCCTGGTCGGACACTCCTTCGGCGGCTACGTAACTCTCTCGGCGCTTGAGCGGCACCCCGATCGGATCCGGGGCATCGTGCTGGTGAACAGCTCGTGCCGTGCGGACAACGATCAGCAGCGTTCGACCCGGATCGCCCGGATCGAGCAGCTGACTCCGGAGAACTACGAGCAGATTGCGATGTCGGTTGTCGACGTCAGCTATCACCAGGACAGCATCGGCCCCGGCGCCGCTTCGGCGGAACGCCTTCTGGCAGAACGTAGATCGATGCTCCGCGAATACGGCTTCGAGAGGTTTGTCGCGCACAGCCGTGCCGCGGCGCACCGGCCGGATCGCACCGATGTTCTCCGCACCGCGACAGCCCCCGTGTTGGTCGTCGCGGGTGACGACGACCGTGTGATCCCGACCCCCGATCAACAGGCGATGGCACTGGACGTCGGCGCGAGCATGCGGGTACTGGCCCGAGCCGGCCACATGCTCCCCGCCGAACAGCCGGACGCTCTTGCCGACGTCCTCGCCGAATGGCTGCAGAAGCACAGTTCTGCCACGGCCCACTGACTTCTTTCCCGACCGCGCCGGCCGTGAGCCGCCCGCGCGCACAACCCACCGCAGAATCGGAGACCACATGCCCGTCGATACCCCTTTGCCTCAGCACGTCATCACCGGAGACGGTCCCACCACCGTCTTCCTACTGCACGGCGCCTACGGTGACGGACGCTACTTCGATCACACCCGGGACGTGCTCGTCGACGCGGGATACCGGGTCGTGGTCTGGGACTGCCCTGGCTATGCCGGTACCCCGATACCTCAGGACAGCTCGATCGATGCGCATGCACACGCGCTGGCCGACCTCGTCGCGGCCGTCGGCGGTGAGCGCAACGTGCTGCTGGGCCACTCCATGGGCGGTCTCATCGCTCCCCACGCGGCCAACCTGATCGGCGATCGTGTGCACGGGCTCGTTCTGTCCCATACCAGTCCGGGACTCAACACCTTCTCACCGGAGGACCAAGCACGGTTCATAGCCGAACGGATCGACCCGATCGAGGACGGTCGGAGCGTGGCCGAGTACGCCCCCGAGTTGCTCGTGTCGATGATGCGTGAGGGCGCATCGGGACCGCTCGTCCAGCGGGTCGTCGACGTGATCTGTGCGATGTCGACGGACACTTTCAAGGCCTCGATGCGTGCCATCGTGGATTACGACGGCGTCCCGGCGCTGCGCTCGGTTGCGGTGCCCACCCTCGTCATTGCCGGTGAACTCGACTCAGCCTGCCCCCCAGCGGGATTGCGGAGGATCCATGAGCTGGTCACCGACTCGGAGTACCACGAACTCTCCGGCGTCGGGCACTACGGATTCGCGGAGGAGCCGGAAAAGTACGAGCGCATCGTCATCCGTTTCCTTGCCGACCTGACTGCCAGCGCGCACTGAATTCCAACCAACACCAGCAACATCCGAGACTCACGACGATACACCCGGATGGATCGTCGACGTCTCTTCCTCGAGTCCTCGAACGGAGACACCCATGCCCACTCAACACGACCCGGCCCAGACGGCCGCCTCGAGTCAGCGAATCATCCCTCGCCGGGCCCTCGCCTGCCTCGCACTGCCCGCAGTCGTTGGGCTCGCCCTGACCGGTTGCTCGACGAGCGGATCATCGCCCTCCAGCGGTGGCGCCGAGGTCAGTGGTGACACCGTGACCGTCGACAGCTCAGCCTGCCCGCCCGACGCGACGGCCGCCCTCGCCGACGGGGCCGACATTGTCGTCGGTACCTCGCTGGCGATGTCGGGGCCCGCGTCCTCGTCTGCGGTGACGCTCGGCGGAGCCAACGCCTACTTCGACAAGGTCAACGCCGCCGGCGGCGTCGATGGTCACAAGATCCGATTCGAGACGAAGGACGACGCACTCGATCCCGCGCGGGCCGTCGCCAATGTCAAGTCGCTGATCGAACAGGACAAGGTATTCGCGACGATCCTGCAGCTGGGCACACCGCAGTCCCAGGCGACGCGAGCAATGTACGAGAAGAACTGTGTACCACAGCTCTACGTCTCCTCCGGCGCTCCGGACTTCTACGATCCCGCGGCACACCAGTGGTCGACGTCGAACTTCCTGCCCTATGAGGTCTGGGGTCAGGCCACGGTGGACTATCTGACCAAGACCTTCCCGCAGGGAGCAAAAATCGGTGAGCTGGTATGGAATTCGGACACCGGTAAGGCATCGTCCACCGCACTGTCCGAGGCCATAAAGGGCGGAAACGCCACCGTAGTGGCGCAGACCACCCACGACTCGACGGCGGTGTCGCTGAGCAATCAGACCGGCGAGATCCTCGCGGCCTCACCCGACGTCATCGTCGCCAGTACCGGCGGCGCATTCTGCACGCAGCTCGTGTCCGAAGCACGTCGTGCCGGTTTCAAAGGACCGATCATGATGCCGCTTGCCTGCCGAGACACCACTCAGTTCTTCGAGCCTCTCGGTGATCTCGCCACGAATGTCCTCGCGGTGCGCAGCTCGCTCGACCCCGCCAGCACCCGAGATGCCGAGAACGCGGACGTGAAGACGTATCTGGCCGACATGGCCGCCTTCCAGCCGTCGGCCAACGCGCGATCCACGTACGTGGCCGACGGCTATCGCTTCGCGGCCCTCCTGGTCGAACAGCTCGGCCGCGCCGCGAAGTCGGAAGCCGGACTGACCCGGGCTGCCCTGATGGACGCCGTCTGGTCCACCGATACGAACCTGGCGATGAACTTCGACGGCAACAAGGTCGTTGTCAACGGCGCGCGGCCCTATCCGGTCGGGAACGGGACCGTCCTCTCGTATGACGCCTCCGCGAAGTCCTGGACCGACACCGGCGTCGACGTCGTTGCCGGCGCAGGACAGTGACATGGATGTGACGACCAATTCCGACACTGGAGCGACGCCGGCCCTCGAGGTAGTGGACTTGAGTCTGTCGTTCGGTGGTATCCAGGCCCTCGACAGCGTCACCTTCACCGTCACCGCCGGCAGTATCTGTGGGCTGATCGGTCCGAACGGCGCCGGCAAGACCAGTGCGTTCAACATCATGACTCGCATCTACGAACCGAGCAGCGGCTCGGTGCGGCTCTTCGGTGACCACGATCTGCTCTCGGTGCCGGTGCATCGAATTTCCGAGCTCGGTATGGCCCGGACATTCCAGGAGATCGCACTGTTCCCGACGTTGAGCGTTCTCGACAACGTCGCGGTGGGTGTGCGCGGCCCGTCCCGGATCGGCTGGCTGCGCTCCTCAACCGGGATCGGTGCCCGGCGCGCCGAGCGTGAGATCTGTGAGCGCGCTTACGAAGTCCTGTCGGAGCTCGGACTGGCGCACCTCGCGGATCGGCCCGCGGCAGACCTGCCGATCGGCACGCTCAAACGGATCGAACTGGCCCGGGCGCTCGCATCCCGGCCCCGCCTCCTGCTTCTGGATGAACCGGCCAATGGGTTGATCCACAGTGAGGTGGACGAACTCGCAGAAGAGCTCGTCACGCTCCGCGCCCGGCTCGACCTGACGATCCTGCTGGTCGAACACCACATGGGCCTGGTAATGGGGAACTGCGATCACGTCGTGGTTCTCGATCGTGGAGTCAAGATCGCCGACGGTGAGCCGCGTGAAGTCGCGCAGGATCCACGCGTCGTCGAAGCGTATCTCGGAACGAAGGCCGAATGACCATGACGACGAATGAATCGGAACCGGCGGGGCACGTCGAGCAGGACTCGACGACGCAGCCCGCCGCGGACGCGCTGCTCGAGGTCGCGTCGATCCGGGCCGGGTACGGTCCGGTCCCCGTTCTGCACGACGTCTCACTTCGGGTGGGCCGCGGCGAGGTCGTCGTCCTGCTCGGCGCGAATGGTGCCGGGAAGACAACCACCCTGCGTGCCCTGTGCGGCGTGGTCCGCGCCTCGGGCAGTGTCCGGTTCGACGGTGAGGAGTTGGTGGGCCAATCGACACGCACCATCGCGATTCCGCGCCGCGCGATGGTGCCGCAAGGTCGCGGCACCTTCAAGGACCTCAGTGTGCTCGAGAACCTCGCGGCGGGTGCATTCCTGCGCCGTTCCCGTTCGGAAGTCG
>NZ_JADZGH010000091.1:4373-20891 GCF_015865005.1 Rhodococcus sp. CX | reverse complement strand
AAGGCGGGCACCCTCAGCGGCGGTGAGCAACAGATGCTGGCAATCGCTCGGGCGATGATGTCGCGCCCGCGCCTGCTACTGCTCGACGAGCCGTCGTTGGGGCTTGCGCCCCGCATCGTGCAGGACCTGTTCCGGATGCTCGGGAAGATCAACCGGGAACAGGAGACGTCGATGCTCGTCGTCGAGCAGAGCGCCGAACTGGCTCTCGCCATCGCAGACCGCGGTTACGTGCTCGAGTCGGGAAACACGGTCCTGTCCGGAACCGCCGCCGAACTGCAGGACCACGACGGCGTCCGACAAGCGTATCTGGGAGTATGACCATGAATCCGTCGACACACATACTCGCAGCGGAGGTCTCGCTGCCGGAATGGTTGAGCACCGTGTCCACCGGGCTGGCGAACGGCGCGCTGTACGCGCTGCTCGCGGTCGCCCTGGTCACCGTGTATCGCACCACCGGTCACCTCAACTTCGCACAGGGCGAGTTCGCGATGATCTCCGCATTTCTCGTGTTCACGTTCGTCGGGATGGGAATGCCGATCTGGGTTGCCATCCTCGTGACGATGGTGGTCACAGCGGCCGCATCGGCGGCCCTGCAGTTCGGCGTCATGCGTCCACTCGAAAGCCGTGGGCACAGTGCGTCACTCATCGCAGTGTTGGGAATGTTCCTTTTCGCCAACTCGTTCGCAGGTGTCGTGTGGGGAGTCGATAACAAGACTCCACTGGCTCCGTTTCCGGATGGAACGGAGGACCGGTTGACGATCATCGGCGGAGACCGGCCCTTCACTCTGAGTTTCGTGACTCTCGGGGTGTGGGGGGCGTTGATCGCTCTGCTGATCGTGCTGTGGATTCTGTTGTCCAAGACGAAATTGGGGGTCGCTTACCGGGCGGTCATCTCCAACCGATCCTCAGCGGCACTGGTGGGCATCCCGGTCGCGGGTGTGTTCGCTTTCGGGTGGGCGCTCGCCGCCGTACCCGGAACGCTGGCCGGCGCGCTCACCTCTCAGGCGACGAGCACGCTCAACTTCTCGATGATGATCAACGTCCTGATCTTCGCGTTCACCGCGGCGTGCGTCGGCGGCTTCGACAGCCTCGTCGGTGCGGTCGTCGGTGGACTGTTGGTCGGCGTCGTCGAATCGGTGGTACCGAGGCTCTTCCCCGCGATCGGCACCGGCTCGGGACTGATGATTGCACTGGTCCTGCTCCTTGTCGTCCTGGTGATCCGGCCTCAAGGCATGTTCGGACAGAAGGAGGTGACACGGGTATGACTACCGAAACTGGTGTCGTGCAACGGAATGTCGAATCGGTCAGCGGTCGCCCCGTGGCCGAGGAAACGCGGTCCGCGATGCAGGCGGTGGCGGCGCGGTTCTCTCGCCGCTCCCTGTACGTCGGAGCGCTTGGATACGTGGCGGTCGTTGCGGTGACGGCGGTCGCCCTCCCCGAGGCCCGAGTCCTGCAACTGGCGACGGCGCTGGCCTACGGACTGTCGATACTCGGGCTCAACCTGGTGTCCGGATATGCGGGGCAGATCTCGCTCGGTCACAGTGCATTCTTCGGCATCGGCGCGTACACGAGCACGATCCTTGTCACCGACCACGGGTGGCCGCTACTGGCAACGCTACCGGTCGGCGCCGTCCTCGGATTCGTGGTCGGTGTGATCGCGGGCCTGCCCGCGCTACGCCTCAAGGGCCACTACCTGGGTCTGGTCACCTTGAGTTTCGCGGTGGTCTTCCCACTGATCATCACGCATTTCCCGGACCTGACCGGTGGCGTCAACGGAAAGCTCCTCCAGTCGGCGTGGGTGATACCCGACGGTGCTCCTGCCTTCTTCACCCAGACGACCATCAACTACCTCGTCGTCGCCGTCGTCACCGGAATCGGATTGTTGGTGTGCCGCAACCTCGTCCGCTACGGGCGATCCCGGACGCTCATAGCGATCCGTGACAACGAGGTCGCGGCCGCCACGAGTGGAGTGCACCTGGCGCGGGAGAAGACGATCGCATTCGCCTCGAGCACCGCCATCGCTGCCATCGGTGGTTCCCTGTTCGCCATGGTCACCGGGGTAGTCGGACCCGAGACGTTCGGCATATTCCTGTCCATCCAGCTGTTGACCGGCCTCCTCATCGGCGGGTCGGGGACACTGGTCGGACCGATAATCGGCGGCCTGGTGCTGGCATTCCTGCCGACCCTCACCGCCGATGTCGTCGGCGGCACGGGGGCCAACATGGTGTACGGCGCGCTTCTCGTGCTGTTGATGTTCTTCATGCCTCTCGGTATCGCAGGCGGCGGGCGGGGACTGCTCCGCCAGGTCTCACGTTGGTTGGAAGCGAAGGGCAGACATCGCTCCACCCGACGCTCCGTACCTCGAGACACCGTGGGACCGACATCGCAGAATCCGTGTATCTGATCGGGTACGGTGGACTCACCTGGTTTCTGTTTCGCCCAGGTGAGTCCACCACCTCACACCACTTTCGCCGATCAATCTGCCGAAAATGGTTCAACCAATCATCCACTTTACCAAGCACTGTACGGACATCAAAGACACAGCAAGGAGAACCCATGTTCAACGTCGACGAATCGCTCGTCCTCACCGTTCCCACCGAGGACCAGACCGACAATCCGTGGTTGCGCGGCGCATGGAAGCCGCAGCGCCGCGAGTACGCGGTTTCTGGTGACGAAATGAAGGTCATCGGTGAGATCCCTCGTGACCTCAACGGCATCTACATCCGCAACACCCACAACCAGGCCATGGCGCCGATCGGTATCTACCATCCGTTCGACGGTGACGGAATGCTCCATGCGATGCGCTTTGACGACGGAAAGGTCGAGTACCGCAACAAGTTCGTGCGAACCACCGGCTTCCTCGCCGAACAGGGCGCGGGCAAGGCACTATGGCCGGGACTGCTCCAGCCGCAGGACTACACCCGTCGCGGGTGGGGGTCGATGGGCGCGATGAAGGACAACGCCGGCACCGATGTGATCGTGCACAGCGGCCAGATCATCGCATCGATGTCCCAGGGCAGCGAACCGTGGAGCCTGAGCCCCACCACGCTCGAGACTCTCGGAACCAAGAGCTGGGCACAGCTGGTCCCTGACGGTCTGGCGTCGCACTACAAGGTCGACAACGACACGGGCGAGCTGGTCTTCTTCAACTACCCGATAACCGCTCCGTTCATGAACTACGGCGTCGTCAACAAGGAAGACAACCTCGTCCACTACGTGCCGATCGAGTTGCCCGGCGCGCGCTGGCCCCACGACCTGGGTATCACCAAGCGGTACTCGATCCTCCACGATCTGCCGTACTTCTTCGACCCGGATGCACTCAAGGCCGGGCGCAAGAAGCTGGACTTCCATGACGAAATTCCGGCACGGTTCGGTATCATTCCCCGCTACGGACGGACCGAGGACGTCCGCTGGTTCGAAGCAAAGCCGGCCTGGGTGATGCACCTGGCCAACTGCTTCGAGGACGGCGACTGGGTGGTCCAGGACGGCTGCATCTGGGACAACCCCGTGATGCCGCCCGTGCAGAATCCGAACGACGTCTACGGGCGCATTGCCCGTCAGCTCGACAAGCACGCCACCCATACCCACATGTACCGGTGGATGTTCAACATGGTGACGGGCGAGGTCCGCGAGTTCCCCCTCGACGACGAGGTCGTCGAATTCCCGGTAGTCAGTAACGATTTCGTGGGTCGCGACTACGAGTACGCGTACGCATCGCTGTTCCTGCCCGGGCACTGGATGATGACCGGAATCAAGAAGTTCGAGCTCAAGACCGGCAACGTGACCCGCACCGAATACGGCGACGGCCGTTTCGGGTCCGAAGTGTGCATGGCGCTGCGCGACGGCTACACCGCCGAGGACGACGGTTACGTGATCACCTTCGTCAACGACCTGACGGCCGACACTTCCGAGTGCGTCGTCTACGACGCCGCGCGCATCGAAGAGGGACCGGTCTGCCGGATCATCCTCCCCGAACGGATCTGCGCGGGCACCCACGCATGCTGGGTCGAAGGTGACCGGATCGACGGCGAGAATCGGGCTCTCGCGGAAGCGCGGTAATCCGCCCTAGCCGACGAATGACATTACCCTGCAACGGATGATGCCTTCCGCGGGTCCGGGAACACCACCCCGGATCCGCGGCCACACCTGCGGTGCCGACGAGACTCGGTTCACCGCTTCCACGAGAGGAGTTCGGATGCTCAGCACGATGCAGGACGCGCCGCTGTCCATCGCTACCTTGCTGCGTTACGGCAGCACCGTTCACGGCGGGGCCGAGGTCGTCACCTGGACCGATTTCGGAGCGCAGCGTCGCAGTTACGCCGAGATCGGCAGACGATGCGCGGCACTGGCACACGCCCTGCGCGGACTCGGAGTCACCGGCGACCAGCGGGTGGCCACGTTCATGTGGAACAACGCCGAACACCTCGAGGCATACCTGGCGGTACCGTCGATGGGCGCCGTCCTGCACACCCTCAACATCCGCCTGTTCCCGGAGCAGTTGGTCCACGTCGCCAACCGCGCCGAAGACCACGTGATCATCGTCGACCCCACCCTCATCCCGCTCCTCGCACCGCAACTACCGCAGCTGACCTCCGTCAAGCACGTCATAGTCACCGGTGACACGACCGCCGGTCTCGAGGCGCCCGAGGGCGTGCAGGTACACGCCTACGAGGCTCTGATCGCAGACCAGCCCACCGAATTCCACTGGCCCGAAATCGACGAGCGGTCCGCCGCGATGTGCTACACCTCGGGTACGACCGGAGATCCGAAAGGCGTTGTCTACTCACATCGTTCGATCTGGTTACATTCCATGTCCGTGTGCATGACCGACGGGATGGCGCTGCGGCAGGGCGACAACGCATTGGCGATCGTCCCACAGTTCCATGCGATGTCGTGGGGACTGCCCTACGCCGCGTTCATGGTCGGGGCCTCGTTGCTCATGCCTGATCGCTTCCTGCAACCCGAACCCCTCGTCCGGATGATCGCCGAAGCTCGCCCGAACTTCGCCGCGGCCGTGCCGACGATCTGGCAAGGCATCCTGCACCACCTGGAGAACCACGCCGACGACGTTTCGTCGATGAAGACTGTCGTGGTGGGTGGGTCGGCCGTTCCGCCCGCCCTCATGCACGCATTGGAGGAGCAGCACGGCATCACCGTGCTACATGCGTGGGGCATGACCGAAACGTCGCCTCTGGCCTCGGTCGCCCACCCCCCGAGTAGTGCCACCGGCGAGGAGGCCTGGCGATACCGCTACACCCAGGGGCGGTTCCCCGCCGGTGTCGTTCCGTCGGACGGCACGTCCGTCGGAGAACTGGAAGTGCGAGGACCGTGGATCGCCGGCGCGTACTACGGAGTGGACGCACCGGAGAAGTTCGATGACGGGTGGCTTCGCACGGGCGACGTCGGAAAGATCACCCCGGATGGCTTCCTTACCATCACCGATCGTTCCAAGGACATCGTCAAGTCCGGCGGTGAGTGGATCTCGTCGGTCGAACTCGAGAACCTCGTCATGGCACACCCCGATGTCCTCGAGGCGGCGGTGATCGGCATCCCCGATCCCAAGTGGGATGAACGCCCACTCGTCGCCGTCGTAATCCGTGACGGCTCCGATGTCACCCCGACTCAGCTGAAGGAGTTCATGGTGGGCAGGGTGGCAGGCTGGCAGCTCCCCGAGAACTGGGTACGGATAGCGGAGGTGCCGAAAACGTCCGTCGGAAAGTTCGACAAGAAGCGACTTCGTACGCAGTTCTACGACGGCGAATTGTGTGTCGAACACGTCTGACCGACAGTCCGGGCGGGAAGGTCGGCAACAGGAGGCCGTGTTCCACTCCACGGACAGATCGAGTTACCCTGGGGTCCAATATGTTCGATAGACCGATGACCGGCTACGACAAGAGGGCCTGGATCTGTGAGTTCACCTCGTCCCGATGTCGCGGCCCCAAGGCTTCGGTCGGGTCGTCAACGTCACCTCCTTCACCGGGCTGCGTGGCAACACCGGCCAGGCCAACTACGCCACGGCCAAAGCCGGCATCATCGGCATCACCAAGACCGCCGCCAAGGAACTCGCCCGCTTCGGTGTCACCGTCAATGCCATCTCCCCCGACGCCGAAACCCGCATGGTCGCCTCCATCCCGGACGACAAGAAGGCTGAACTCGCCGCCGCGGTCCGATAGGTGGTTTCGCCGACGCCTCCGAAATGTATGCAGCGGTGGCGTTTTCTCGCCTCCCGTGAAGCCGGATCCATCACCGGTGTCGTCCTGCCCGTCGACGGAGGCATGTCTATCTGATGCCGTCCTTCACCTGTGACGAGCTGACCACGGCCGCCGGCACCGACCTCGGACACAGCCGGTGGATCGAGATCGACCGGGCTCACATCGATGCCTTCGCCGAGATCACCGAGGATCACCAGTGGCTCCACGTCGATCCCGAGCGCGCCATGCAGAGCTCGTTCGGCAGTACGATCGTCCACGGCAATCCGACGTTGTCGTTGGTTCCGGTCGAAAGCCGAGTGCGAGGGCACGGTGAGATCGTCGACGTGTCTCCGGTGTCGACCGGTCTGCATTCTGGCCATATCAGCGAGGCGACAACCAACAGAACCGCCACCGCTCGGAAATCTATCCGCTTCATCCGGAAAGCTGCCGGGTCGATCCCGATGCTGACGGGAACACCCGGAGCCTGCCGTTGGAACCGTCGGGCACGATGGTCGCGCACAACGTCGCACCCGGCGGTAGGTGTCCGTCCCCGCCTCCTTCAGCCGGGACGGACACCCGTATGCGATCAGGCCTCGAGGCGCTCGATGATCGTGACGTTGGCGGTGCCGCCGCCCTCGCAGATGGTGAGCAGGCCGTAGCGGCCGCCGATGCGCTCGAGCTCGTTGAGCAGCGTCGCCATCAGCTTGGTGCCGGTTGCGCCGAGCGGGTGGCCGAGGGCGATGGCGCCGCCGTTGACGTTGACCTTCGCCGGGTCGGCGCCGATCTCCTTGATCCACGCGAGCACGACGGGCGCGAACGCCTCGTTGATCTCGACCAGGTCGATGTCGTCGATCGTCAGACCGGCCTTCTCGAGGGCGTACTGCGTCGCCGGGATCGGGGCGGTGAGCATGAAGATCGGGTCGTCGCCGCGGGCGCTGAGGTGATGGATGCGGGCGCGGGGCTTCAGGTTGTGCTTCTTCACGGCCTCGTCGGACGCGAGCAGCAGTGCGGATGCGCCGTCGGAGATCTGGCTCGCGACCGCCGCGGTGAGGCGACCACCCTCGACGAGCGGCTGCAGGCCCGCCATCTTCTCGAGGCTGGTCTCACGCGGGCCCTCGTCGACGGTCGCGTCGCCGAGCGGCACGACCTCGTTGTCGAAGCGACCGGCGGCGATCGCGGCCTTCGCGCGTTCGTGGCTCTGCAGCGCCCACTTCTCGAGTTCCTCGCGGCTGAGGTCCCACTTCTCGGCGATCATCTCGGCGCCCTTGAACTGGGACACCTCGTCGCTGCCGTAGCGCTCGGTCCAGCCCTTCGACCCGCCGAAGGGGGTGTCGAACCCGTACTGCTGACCGGCGGTCATCGCCGACGAGATCGGGATCTGCGACATGTTCTGCACGCCACCGGCGATGATCAGGTCCGCGGTGTTGCTCAGGATGGCCTGGGCCCCGAAGTGGATCGCCTGCTGGCTCGAGCCGCACTGGCGGTCGACGGTGACGCCGGGGACGTGCTGCGGGTAGCCCGCGGCGAGCCACGCAGTGCGGGCGATGTTGCCGGCCTGCCCGCCGATGGCGTCGACGCAGCCGAACACGACGTCGTCGACGTCGGCGGGGTCGATGCCGGTGCGTTCGACGACCGCCTTGATCACGTGGGCGCCCAGGTCGGCGGGGTGCACTCCGGCGAGGCCGCCGTTCTTCTTGCCGATCGGGGTGCGCACCGCGTCGACGATGTATGCCTCGGTCATGTTTGCTCCTATGAGGATTCGGGTCTCGACAGGCCGTCGAGGACGATGCTGAGGTACTGCTGGGCCACGCGGTCGGCGGTGAGGGTCCCGCCGGGCTTGTACCAGCGCACCGCGACCCACACGGTGTCTCGCAGGAACCGGAAGACCAGTTCGACGTCGAGTTCGGAGCGGAAGCTGCCGTCCTCGATGCCGCGTTCGATGACACCGACCCAGAGGTCGCGGAATTCGGTGTTCAGTTCGGCGATGTACGCGAAGCGTTCGTTGCCGACGAGGTGCTTGGCCTCGTCCTGATAGATCGCGACCGCCGAGTGGGATCGGTCGATCGACTCGTAGGACGCCGTAATGAGTCCTTCGAGGGTCGCGCGGGAGTCGAGTCCGGCGGCGACGATCTTGCGGTAGCGGCCGAACAGGTCGTCGAGGAATCCGCGGAGGATCTCGTCGACCATCGATTCCTTCGAATCGAAGTGGTGGTAGAGGCTGCCGGACAGGATGCCCGCCGCGTCGGCGATGTCACGGACGGTGGTCGCGCGCACGCCTCGGGAGGCGAACAGGTCGGCTGCGATGGCGAGCAGTTCGGCACGGCGTCCGGACTTACCGGCGGCATCGTCACGGGGTGGAGTCATGGATGCATCCTTTCAAGGCCGCGGTGTGCCTTTGTGGCGGCCAGGGGCGCCACAAAGGCACACCGGGCGGTCACGCCCTCTGCGACGAGATCGAGACGACCTCGCCGGTCAGGTACGTGGTGTAGTCGCTGGCGAGCATGGCGATCGTCGCGGCGATCTCCCACACGTCCGCGGCCCGCCCGAAGGCTTCGCCGGCGGCGAGACGGTCGAGCAGCTCCTCGCTGGTGACCTTCGCGAGGAACGGGTGCCGCGCGATGGACGGGGCGACCGCGTTGATGCGCACGCCGTATTCGGCGGCTTCGATCGCCGAGCACCGGGTCAGCGCCATGACACCGGCCTTGGCGGCGGCATAGTGCGCCTGCGAGTGCTGGGCACGCCAGCCGAGCACCGACGCGTTGTTGACCAGCACCCCGCCGTGGTCGACGCTGCGGAAGTAGCGCAGCGCCGCGCGGGTGGCGCGGAACGTGCTGTTGAGGGTGATGTCGAGGACGCGATCCCACTGTTCGTCGGTCATGTCCACGACGGGAGTTTCCCCGCCGAGCCCGGCGTTGTTGACCAGGACGTCGATGCGGCCGAGTTGTTCTGCGGCACCGGTGATCAGGGCGTCGACCTGCTCGGTGGACGAGACGTCGCACACGATCGAGGCGATCTGCTGCTGCGGGAACTCGGCGGCGAGCTTCTCGACGGTCTCGCCGAGACGGCGTTCGTGGAAGTCGGAGACGAGCACGTCGCCGCCTTCGAGCAGCGCGCGCCGTGCGGTCGCGAATCCGATGCCGGTGCCCGCGGCGGCGGTGACGACGACCTTCTTACCGGCGAGCAGGCCGTGGCCGGGAGTCTCGACGGGAACTTCTGCGAGGGGTGAGGTGGTCACGGGCGTGCCTCTCGGGGAAGGCCGAGCACCCGCTCGGCGATGATGTTGCGCTGGACTTCGTTGGATCCGCCGTAGATGGTGTCGGCGCGGGTGAACAGGAACAGCCGCTGCCATTCGGCGAGTTCGAGGTGTTCGGGGTCGGTGATCACCGACGGGTTGCCGGCGTGATCGTGATCGGGGCCGACGAGCGACGCCGCGCCCTGCACGTCCATGGCCAGCTTACCGAGATCACGATGCCAGTTGGCCCACAACAGTTTCTGCACGGACGCCTGGCCGGGGTCGGCGTCGGCGAGGGTGCGCACGGCGTGGGCGCGCATGACCCGCAGGCCGATGCGGGCGCGGGCGATGCGCTCGCGGATGTGCGGGTCGCCGGCGGCGCCGTTGGCCTCGGCGAGCGCGACGATGCCGTCGAGTTCGCGGGCGAAGCCGATCTGCTGGCCGAGGGTGGAGACGCCGCGCTCGAAGGTGAGCAGCGCCATCGCGACCTTCCAGCCGTTGCCGGGCGCGCCGACGACGAGGTCCGCGTCGGTGACGGCGTCGTCGAAGAACACCTCGTTGAATTCGGAGGTGCCGGTCAGCTGCTGGATGGGCCGGACGGTGACGCCGGGCTGGTCGAGCGGCACGAGCAGGAAGCTCAGGCCCTGGTGCCGGGTCGAGCCGGGCTCGGTGCGGCACACGACGAACGCCCACTGCGCGACGTGCGCGAGGGACGTCCACACCTTCTGTCCGTTGATCACCCACCTGTCGCCGTCGAGCCGCGCGGTCGTCGAGACGTTGGCGAGGTCGGACCCGGCGCCGGGTTCCGAGTAGCCCTGGGCCCACAGTTCGGTCACGTTCCGGATCCCGGGCAGGAAGCGCTGCTTCTGCTCCTCGGTGCCGAACGCGATGAGCGTCGGGCCGAGCAGTTCCTCGCCGAGGTGATTGACGCGCGCGGGCGCGTTCGCCTTGGCGTATTCCTGGTGGAAGATCACCTGCTGTTCGAGGGTGGCACCGCGCCCGCCGTACTCGGTCGGCCATCCGATGCACGTCCATCCGGCGGCGGCCAGATGCCGATCCCAGGCGAGCCGCTGTTCGAAGAACTCGTGCTCGCTTCCGGGCCCGCCCTTACCTCTGAGCTCGGCGAATTCGCCGGTCAGGTTTTCTTCGAGCCACTGGCGGACGGTGGCCGCAAACTCTGCGTTCTCGAGACTCTCGCTCTGATCCACGTCTGTACGATAACCTACCAAGCAATTGCTAGGTAGGGAGCTCAGTGACTGCACATCCGAGAACCACGCCGGCCGCCCTGGATCGCGCCGCCGGCACCTACGCCGACCGGCTCGCCATCGCCGACGGCGATACCCGTCTGACCTTTGCACAGCTGCGCGACCGGGTCCGGGACTTCGCCGCCGCACTCGTCGCGAGCGGCGTCGAACCGGGTGACCGCGTCGTCCTGTGGTCGCCGAACACGTACCACTGGGTCGTCGCCGCCCTCGGTGCGCACTGGGCCGGTGCCGTCGTCGTCCCCGTCAACACGCGCTACACCGGCGCGGAGGCGGCCGACATCGTCGACCGCGTGCACGCCACGGTGCTCGTCGTCGTCGGCGAGTTCCTCGGCGCCGACCGGTACGCCCAGCTGCGCGAGGCCGCACCCGAACTGCACGTGCCGCATGTCGTGCGGGTCCCGGTCGGCGGGAACGACGTTCCCGCCGAGGGCGTGCGGGACTGGGACGACTTCCTGGCCCTCGCGACCGACGCGAGCCGCGCCGAAGCCGATACCCGGGCCGCCGCGGTCGACGCCGACGACGTCTGCGACATCCTGTTCACCTCCGGCACCACCGGCCGCAGCAAGGGCGTGCTCAGCGCACATCGCCAGACGATCGGGGTCGCGCAGGCGTGGGCCGACTGCGCCGAACTGTCCGCCGAGGACAACTACCTGATCATCAACCCGTTCTTCCACAGCTTCGGCTACAAGGCCGGCATCGTGGCCGCGCTCCTGTCCGGAACGACCGTCGTGCCGATGGCCGTGTTCGACGTCGAGAAGGTCATGGCGATCGTGTCCGCCGAGCAGATCAGCGTGCTGCCCGGCGCACCCACGATCTACCAGAGCATCCTCGACCATCCCCGCCGCGACGACTACGACCTGTCGAACCTGCGCATCGCGGTCACCGGCGCGGCCCCGGTGCCGGTCGCGCTGGTCGAGCGGATGCAGAACGAGCTGGCCTTCGACGCGGTGCTCACCGCCTACGGCCAGACCGAGGCGGTCGTGGTCAGCATGTGCCGCACCGACGACGACCCGGTCACCGTGTCCACGTCCTCGGGCCGCGCCACCGCCGACTTCGAGATCCGCATCGGCGAGAAGGGCGAGATCCTGCTGCGCGGACCCAACGTGATGCTCGGCTACCTCGACGATCCCGAGGCCACCGCGGCGACCATCGACGCCGACGGCTGGCTGCACACCGGCGATGTCGGAACCCTCGACGAGCGCGGCTATCTCGACATCACCGACCGGCTCAAGGACATGTACATCAGCGGCGGTTTCAACGTCTATCCCGCCGAGGTCGAGGCGGCACTGCTGCGACTGCCCGGTGTGCACGAGGTCGCCGTGATCGGCGTACCCGACGGCCGCATGGGCGAGGTCGGCCGCGCCTTCGTCGTGCCGCTGGCCGACGCAGACCTGTCGGAGGACGCGGTGATCGCGTTCTGCAAGGAACGGCTCGCCGGGTTCAAGGTCCCCCGATCGGTGCGGTTCGTCGAGTCCCTTCCCCGAAACCCGTCCGGCAAAGTTCTGAAAAACGTTCTGCGTGAGGAGAAATCATGACCGTCCCGTTCGAGCCCGATGTCGTCACCTACGAAGTACGGGACGGGGTTGCGATCGTCACGCTCAACCGCCCGGACTACCGCAACGCCCAGAACTCGGTGATGACCTACGCCCTCGACGCCGCCTTCGAGCGCGCCGTCGAGGACGACGAGGTGAAGGTGATCGTGCTGGCCGGCAACGGCAAGCACTTCTCCGCCGGTCACGACCTCGGCACCCCGGGACGCGACCACCACGTGCACTACGACAACAAGGCCGTCATGTGGTGGGACCACATCGACAAGCCGGGCGGCGACCAGCGCTACGCCCGCGAGATGGAGGTCTACCTCGGGATGTGCCGCCGCTGGCGGGAGATCCCCAAGCCCACCATCGCGTCGGTGCAGGGCGCCTGCATCGCCGGCGGTCTCATGCTCGCGTGGGTGTGCGATCTGATCGTCGCGTCCGAAGACGCCTTCTTCTCCGATCCCGTCGTGCGCATGGGCATCCCCGGTGTCGAGTACTTCGCGCACCCGTGGATCCTCGGGACGCGCTTCGCGAAGGAAATCCTCTACACCGGTGACCGCTTCACCGCGCAGCGCGCGTACGAGGTGGGCATGGTCAACCGCGTCGTGCCGCGCGAACAGCTCGAGGACGAAACCCTCGCCCTCGCAGCGCGGATCGCGGAGATGCCGCGCTTCGGCCTGGCCCTGACCAAACGTGCCGTCAACCAGTGCGAGGACCTCATGGGCATGCGCAACGGCATGGACTCGGTGTTCGGACTGCACCACTTCGCGCACGCCCACAACGCCGAGGTCGGGACCGATTCCCTCGGTGGCATGAACGCGAAGTCGATGGCGGCCAGCGCCCGGCCCGTCCAGGAAGGCAAGTGATGGATCTCGAGTTCGACGACGCCACAGTCGCATTCCGCGACGAGGTGCGGGCGTTCCTCGCCGAGAACGTGCCGTCCACACCGCTGAAGTCCATGGATACGAAGGAGGGCTTCGAGGAGCACCGGCAGTGGGAACGCACCCTTGCCGACGCCCGCCTGTCCGTCGTGTCCTGGCCCGCCGAGCTCGGTGGCCGTGACGCGACGCTGCAGCAGTGGGTGATCTTCGAGGAGGAGTACTATCGCGCCGGCGCACCCGGGCGGGTCAGCCAGAACGGCATCTTCCTGCTCGCCCCCACCCTGTTCGAGCACGCCAACGCCGAGCAGCTCGCGCGCATCATGCCGAGGATGGCCCGCGCCGACGACATCTGGGCGCAGGCGTGGTCCGAACCCGAATCGGGCAGCGACCTGGCGTCGCTGCGCTCCACCGCGACCCGCACCGACGGCGGCTGGCTGCTCAACGGCCAGAAGACGTGGAGTTCGCGGGCAAGCTTCGCGGACTGGGGCTTCGGCCTGTTCCGCTCCGATCCGGATGCCCAGCGCCACAAGGGCATCACGTACTTCATGTTCGACCTGCGCTCCCCCGGCGTCACCGTCCGCCCGATCGATCAGCTCGACGGCGAGCCGGGCTTCGCGGAGATCTTCCTCGAGGACGTGTTCGTGCCCGACGACGCCGCCAACCCCGGCGAGTCCGGTGTCATCGGCGGCGTCAACGAGGGGTGGCGCGTCGCCATGAGCACCGCGTCGAACGAACGCGGCCTGTCGCTGCGCTCCCCCGGCCGCTTCCTCGCGACCGCCGACCGGCTGCTGCAGCTCTACCGCACCTCCCCGCTGCACGGTGACGCCGCGCTGCGGAACCGGGTGGCGGACGCGTGGATCGGTGCGCGGGCGTACGAACTGTCGACCTGGGGCACCGTGACCCGGCTCGAGGCCGGCGGCCAGCTCGGCGCCGAGTCGTCGATCAACAAGGTGTTCTGGTCCGAGTGGGACATCGCCGCCCACGAGACCGCGCTCGAACTGCAGGGCCCGGAGGCCGAGCTCGTCGACTCCTGGACCGACGGCTACCTCTTCTCGCTGTCCGGCCCGATCTACGCGGGTACCAACGAGATCCAGAAGAACGTCATCGCCGAGCGGCTGCTCGGCCTACCGAAGGGCGACCGATGAGATTCGCACTCGACGAGTCCCACGAGGACTTCGCGGCGAGCATCGACGCGCTGCTCACCAAGTCGGACATGCCGGCGGTGATCCGCGCCTGGAACACCGGGGACACCGGACCCGGCCTGAAGGTGTGGCAGCGTCTCGCCGAGACCGGCGTCAACGGCCTGCTCGTCGCCGAGGAACACGACGGTCTCGGGGCCGACGCCGTCGATCTGGTCGTCGCCGTCGAACAACTCGGCCGTCACGCGGTGCCCGGCCCCGTCGTGGAAACCGTCGCGGTCGCACCGAAACTGCTCGCCTCGGTCGCGCCCGACCGGCTCGCCGCGCTGGCGTCCGGTTCCCTCGCGACGGTCGCGGCGGCTCCGCACGTGCCGTACGCGGTCGACGCGGACACCGCCGATCTGGTTCTGCTCGTGCAGGATTCGACTGTATCCACCGGCGCCGCCGGCGACGCACACGGATCGGTCGACCCGGCCCGGCGGCTCTTCGCGGTGACCCCGGCGGAGACCCTCGGCACCGCGGACTTCACCGACGCGTTCGACCTCGGTGCGCTCGCGACCGCGGCGCAGCTGATCGGGCTGGGACGCACCCTGCTCGAGATCAGCACCGAATATGCGCAGCAGCGCAAGCAGTTCGGTCGCGTCATCGGCTCGTTCCAGGCGATCAAGCACCACCTCGCCGAGGTCGCCGTCGCCCTGGAGATGGCCCGCCCGCTGCTGCTCGGTGCGGCGCTCGCGGTGCGGGACGGACTGCCGACGGCCTCGCGGGACGTCTCGGCCGCGAAGGTCGCGTGCGGTGACGCCGCGTACCGGGCCGCCCGCACGGCGCTGCAGGTGCACGGCGCGATCGGTTACACGCAGGAACACGACCTGTCGCTGTGGCTGACGAAGGCCCGCGCGCTGGTCACCGCGTGGGGCACGCCGGATGTGCACCGGGCGCGGGTCGTCGCCGCTCTGGAGGCATCGTGACGTTCGAAACCGAGGATCGCGCCGCCCTGCGGCAGTCGGTGCGCGACCTGCTGGCCAAGCACTCCGACTCCGCCGCCGTACGCAAGGCCATCGCTTCACCGGACGGCTTCGACACGACCCTGTGGGCTCGGCTCGTCGAGCAGATCGGGGTCGCCGCACTCGCGATTCCCGAGGAGTTCGACGGAGTGGGCGCGTCGCTCGCCGAAACCCACGTCGTGCTCGAGGAACTCGGCCGCACCCTGACGCCCTCGCCCATGCTCGGCTCCACGGTGCTCGCCGCGCAGTTGCTGCTCCTCTCCGGCGACGCCGAGGCGTCCGCACGGCTGCTGCCGGGCATCGCGGCCGGCGAGGTCGTGGCGGTGTGCTGGGCATCCGAATCCGGTTGGAACACACCGGATGTCACGGCGTCAGGCGATTCACTGACCGGCACCGCGCACTACGTGCTCGGCGGGGACGTCGCGACGACGCTGCTCGTGCTCGCCGGCGACGGTGACAGTGACGGAGTCGCACTGTTCGAGGTGGATCCGGACGCCGACGGTGTCGAGCGGCGCCGGGTGCCGACGATGGATCCGACTCGGTCCCTGTCCCAGGTGTCGTTCACCGCGGTGACCGGGCGGCGCCTGTCGTCGCCGGCCGACCTGGTCGAACGGCTGACGACGGTCGCGCTCGTCGCACTGTCCGCCGAGCAGGTCGGGGCCGCGCAGGCCGCACTGGATCTCACCGTCGAATACGCGAAGAACCGCAAGCAGTTCGGTCGCGTCATCGGCTCGTTCCAGGCACTCAAACACCGGATGGCCGACATGTACGCGCTCGTCGAGACCGCCCGGTCGATGTCGTACGCGGCGGCACTGTCGCAGGATCCGCAGGACGCCTACGCCGCGAAGATCTACTGCTCCGAGGCATTCGAGCAGGTCGCGGCCGAGGCGATCCAGTTGCACGGCGGCATCGCCATCACGTGGGAACACGACGCGCAGCTGTATTTCAAGCGGGCCCACGGCACCGCGCAGCTGTTCGGCCGGCCGCACGAATATCTGGGTGCGGTCGCCCACTGACGGCGCTACCCTGCCCGGGTGCCCCTGCTCGACGCCACCGCACCGCCACCGAGCCGCCCCTGCCGCATCCTCGTCGCCGGCACCTCCGGGTCCGGGAAAACGACGCTGGCGGGGCGGCTCGGGGCGGTGCTCGGCATACCGCACGTAGAGCTGGACGGGTTGCACCACGGACCGAACTGGACCCCGCGGGCGTCGTTCGCCGACGACGTGGACCGGTTCAGCGCGCAACCCGCGTGGGTGACGGAATGGCAGTAC
>NZ_JADZGH010000091.1:0-4363 GCF_015865005.1 Rhodococcus sp. CX | reverse complement strand
CCGCGCGACGGTGATGCGCCAGGTGGCCGTGCACACCCTGCGGCGTCGGTGGCGCCGGGAAGTGTTGTGGAACGGCAACATCGAACCACCCCTGCACACGGTCTTCACCGACCCGGCGCACATCGTACGGTGGGCGTGGTCGACGCATCCCCTGACGGCGCAGCGGGTCGCCGAGGTCGTCGCGCGGCGACCCGAATTTCCCGTGATCCGGCTGACCGGCCGGCGCGAGGTCGACGCCTGGGTTCGGCAGCTTCGTCCCGTCGAGTAGTCGAGGCGCCGCCGATCCAGGGCATGTCTCCCATTCCCCGACGGATCGGGAGGCACGCCCTAATCGGGCCGTTCGGCGATACGTTTGATCGCCTCCATACGGCGATCCCACTGCCGCCCGATGGCGTCGAGTTCATCGGCGAGCCTGCCGAGCGGGGTGCCGATCGCCCGGTATCGGATCTCTCGCCCCACCCGGACCGACTCCACGAATCCGGCGTCGGCCAGCACGGACAGGTGCTTGGCGATGGCCTGCCTGCTGACCGGAAGCCGGTCCGCCAGCGCACTCGCGGACAGGTCCTCGGCGCCGATCTGCGTGAGGATGTTCCAGCGGGTCTCGTCGGCGAGTACCGCCAGCACCACCGGAACATCCTTGGACATGTCACTCACCGTGCTTCCACGTACTCCACGAGGTCGCCCAGTTCGGCTTGCCAGCCCTCGACGTTGCCGTCGTGAGCCGATCGCGGTTCGGCGAGCTCCTCGAAACCCGTCTCCACCAACGTCAAGCGGGTACCGCCGTCGATCTCGGCGAGGTCGAACCGCACCAGCGTGGAGTTTCCCGGCACAGGGTCGGCGTTCGATTCACGTGCCCACCGGTAGATCAGGGTCTTCGGTTCGTCCACGTGCTCGACCAGCACGCGGAACGGGCCTTCGTCGTGATTCGTCCAGCCGAAACTTCCTGTACCTCCGGGTCTCGGATCGAATTCTGCTGTGTCACCGAACCATTGGGCGATCAGCTCCGGTTCGGTCAGGGCGGCCCACACCTTGGTGATCGGGGCCTCGATATCGATACTGCGGGTGATGTCGAGAGATGCCATGACTTCCTCCGTGGTAGATGATTTGCAACTCCAGAGTTGCACATGCCCGGGCGCACTGCAACCCCCAAGTTGCATTTCTTCCACCAGGACCACGAAGCCGCACCCCGCTGGTTAGCCTGGGACGATGAGCACTCCCGAGATCACGCTGAATTCCGGAACGACCATCCCGCAGCTCGGCCTGGGAGTCTGGCAGGCCACCGACGAGCAGACCGAGCACATCGTGCGGTTCGCGATCGACGAAGCCGGCTACCGGCACATCGACACCGCCGCCGCGTACGGCAACGAGGCGGGCGTCGGGCGCGGCCTCGCGTCGTCGTCGGTCCCCCGCGAAGACCTGTTCGTCACCACCAAGCTGTGGAACTCCGACCAGGGCTACGAACCCGCCCTGGCGGCGATCGACGCGAGCCTGGAACGGCTCGGTCTCGACTACGTCGACCTGTATCTCGTGCACTGGCCGCTGCTCGACGACCAGCGCCTGCTGCGCACGTGGGATGCGATGGAGGAGATCGCATCCTCGGGGAAGGCGAAGGCGGTCGGCGTCTGCAACTTCGAGCCGCGGCACCTGAAGCTGCTCGCCGATCGCGGCGGCCTGCTTCCCGCCGTCGACCAGGTCGAACTGCACCCCCACCTGCCGCAGGAGGAGATCCGCGCGACCGCCGCCGAACTCGGTATCGCCGTCGAATCCTGGAGTCCGCTCGGCGGCACCAGCGGTTCCGGGTGGGGTCCGGCATCCAAGCCGAACACGCTGCTCACGGATCCGATGATCACGCGCATCGCCGACCGGCACAGCAAGACGCCGGCGCAGGTCCTGATCCGGTGGCACCTGCAGAACGGGCTGATCGTCATTCCGAAGTCGGTGCACGAGCAACGGATCGCGCAGAACATCGACGTGTTCGATTTCGAACTGTCCGAACTGGACCTGAGCGAGATCGCGACTCTCGACGACGGCACCCGGGTGGGGATGCACCCGGACGAGATGAACCTGGGAGCGCCGTAAGGTCTTGCGTTCGCCGCACCCGGACCCAATAGTGGAACGTGTTCTCATTTCTGATCCGAGCGTTCCACGATTCTCCGGGAAGGCACACATGAGCGACACCACCGGCACGCACCTCGTCCTCGGCAGGAAGGTCGCGATGCCCGTGCAGGTCCGGACCGCGACCGCCTTCATGGCGATGTACTCGGTACCCACAGCACCGGCGCAGGCGCTGATCGCCGGCAGCGGCCTCGAGATTCTGCAGTACCGGCCCGGACACGGCCTCTGCACCCTCGTGTTCGTCGACTACGTCGACGGAGATCTCGGGCCCTACAACGAATTCGGCGTGTGCTTCCTCGTCCGCGACCACAACCGGCGCGGCGGCACGGTGCTGCAGGACCTCCGCGAACTCGGGTCCGGCGGCGCCGGTGCGCTCATCCACCGACTGCCCGTCGACGGCGACTTCACGCTCGCCGCCGGCCGCGGTATCTGGGGATTCCCGAAGATCCTCGCCGACTTCGACACCGACCATCACAGCGCCACCAAACGCGCGTCGGTGTCCGTGGACGACCGGCTCATCGCGGAACTGACCGTCGCCCGGGGTATTCCGGTTCCGGGGGCGGGTGCGACGGCGTCCGTCGCCGCGTACTCGTTCCTGGACGCGGTGACGCGCCGCACGAGCTGGGACATGAACCCGTCCGGAATGCGGACACGGATCGGGGGTGCCACGCTGCGGCTGGGGACGCACCCGATCGCCGACGAGCTGCGGTCGCTGGGGCTCCCCAAGCGTGCGCTGGTGTCGTCGTCGATCGGGAATCTGGCGATGACGTTCGGGGACGCCGTGGAAGTGCCGGCGCGGTAGCCTCCCCCTTCTTTCCGAGCGAATGTATCGTTCGTCTCCTTCAATCGATCGAACGTACCGTTCGCTCGAGCTACGAGGCACGGTCCGGTCCCATAAGCGGGCGCGCTGCTGCGCACCCCGGCGTCCCCGTTTCCGGCGTTCGTTCGGCAGAGTGGACCCTGCAGCAAACTCGCTCGAAAGGACTCTCAATGATCCCCGCCGTCGACGGCTTCATCTCGCTCACCGGAAGCATCGGTGTCAAAGACAACCGTCCCGACTTCGCGCTTCTCGGCGTGACCACCCCCGATGTCGCCTCCGCTGCGGTGTTCACCCGGTCCCGCTTCGCCGGCCCGAGTGTGCGTCTCGACCGTGAGGTCGATCTGTCGGCGCTCCGCGGAGTCGTCGTCGTGTCGGGCAACGCGAATGTCGCAACCGGAGAGCAGGGACTCGCGGATGCCCGGACACTCCGGGCCTGGGCGGCAGACCGCCTCGGATGCCCGGCCGAGCAGGTTCTGGTCGCCTCGACCGGCGTCATCGGGGTGTTGTACCCGATGGAACGCATGCTCGCGGGAATGGACGCCCTTCCCGCGCCCGGACCCGCCGATCTCGGCGCGGTCGCCGAGGCGATCATGACGACGGATACGCGCTCCAAGTGTGCGTTCCGTACGGTCGGGAACGCGACGGTGGTCGGGGTGGCCAAGGGTGTCGGCATGATGGAACCGAATATGGCGACGATGCTGTCGTTCATCGCGACCGACGCGCAGCTCGCCCCGGACGCCCTCGATCGCATCTTCCGCTCGGTCGTCGACCGCACCTACAACGCGGTCAGCGTCGATTCCGACACCTCGACATCGGACACCGCTGCCGTGTTCGCGTCCGGGGCGGCCGGGCCCGTCGACCCGACCGAGTTCGAAGCGGCGCTGCTCGAGGTGTGCACCGAGCTCGTGCGGATGATCGCCTCGGACGGTGAGGGCGCCAGCAAGCTCATCGAGGTCCGGGTCACCGGTGCCCGCGACGATGCGCAGGCCAAGCTCGTCGCCAAGGCGGTCGTGAACTCCCCGCTCGTCAAGACGGCCGTGCACGGCGCCGACCCGAACTGGGGCCGGGTGGCGATGGCCGTGGGGAAGTGCGAATCCGAAACCGACATCCTCGAGGAGAACGTGCGGATCGCATTCGGAGGGCTCGAAACCTATCCGGTCCCGGCATCACCCGAACGTCTCGCCGCTCTCCAGGAGTACCTCGGGGGTGACGAGGTGGTCATCGAGGTGGATCTGGGCATCGCCGCGGGCGAGTTCACCGCCTACGGCTGCGATCTGACGGAAGGCTACATCCGCATCAACGCGGACTACACCACGTAGCCGCCCCACCCGGGCGAGCCCCTCCCGTTTCCGAGCGAGCGGTACATTCGTCTCCTTCACGGGCTGTTGCAGAATCGCGGGTCGGTCTCGCCGTGACGCGGCGGGGCCG
>NZ_JADZGH010000090.1:3273-8271 GCF_015865005.1 Rhodococcus sp. CX | reverse complement strand
GATCCCACCGCCTGGCAACGACCCCCGACGAACTTCTGACCAGGACCACTAAGGCGCATACCGAAACGACACCCGCTCACGTCCTGGACGTGAGCGGGTGTCGTTTTCGTCGGCGAGGTTCCGAATCAGCTCGCCAGCGCGTTGTCCGCGGCGTGGTATCCGGCGATCCGGCCGAACACCGCACCGTTCGTCAGCCCGGAGCCGCCGGGGTAGTTGAAGTAGAAGATGCCACCGACGAGCTCACCCGCCGCGTACAGCCCGGGGATCGGGTTCATGTCGGTGTCGAGGACCTGGGCGTCGGTGTTGATCCGCAGACCACCGAAGGTGAACGTGATGCCACAGGTGACCTGGTAGGCCTCGAACGGTCCCTCGTCGAGGGTGTTCGCCCAGTTGGTCTTGTTCACCGCGAGCCCGCGGGTGGACCGGCCGTCCTTGATGTTGGGGTTGAACTCCACGGAGGTATCGACTGCGGCGTTGTAGGCCGCGACCTCGGCGAGGAAGCCGGCGGGGTCGACGCCTTCGAGCTTCTCGGCGAGCGCTTCGAGCGTCGGGGCGGTGACCTTCGTGACCTGACGGATCTTGTACTCGTCGCGCAGCAGGTTCGTGGTCTTCTGGTCGAAGATCTGCCACGCGAACTGGTTCGGCTGCTCCAGGATGCGGCGGCCGTACTTCGCGTAGGTGTAGTTGCGGAAGTCCGCGCCCTCGTCGACGAATCGCTTGCCCTCGGCGTTGACCAGGATGCCGAACGGGTAGCTGTGCTTCTGGAAGCCGTCGCCGACGGCGAGATCACCGAATTCGGGCGCGTTGCGCTCCCAGCCGACGGCGTGGCAGCCGGACCAGTTGCCGGTCGGGCTGGCACCGATGCCGAGGGCCATCCGGTGGCCGTCGCCTGTGTTGAACATGGTGCCGCGCACCTTCGCGAGGTCCCAGGACGGGCCGAGGTAGCGGGTGCGCCACTCGGTGTTCGCCTGGAAGCCGCCGCTGGCGAGGATGACCGCGTCGGCGTGCTCCTCGCGGGTCTGGCCGTTCTGGGTGACCTTCACACCGGTGACACCCTCGTCGCCGTGGATCAGGGAGACCACGCGGGCGCCGTACTCGATCTTGATCCCGTCGCGCTCGGCGGCCTTGGACAGGTAGTCGACGAGGCCGGGACCACCCCCGTTCACCTCGACGGTCAGGCCGCCCCAGAACTTGAACTTGCCGTCGACCTTGAACGCCTGCCGGCCGTAGATCGGCATGAAGCGCACACCCTTGTCCTTCATCCAGGACAGCGTCGGGTAGCTCTGCTCGACGAGGATCCCGGCGAGGTCGGGGTCGGTGCGGTACTCGGTCACCCGCGCGAGGTCGTCGAGGAAGTCCTCGGCCGTGTACGAACCGAAGTCCGTGTTGGCGACCTCTTCGTCGGTCAGGTCCGGCATCAGGCGGCGCAGGTCGTCCACGCCGGCGTACGCGACGCGCATCGCGCCGGCGGTGAAGGCGGTGTTGCCACCGCGGCGGTCCTGGTCGGCCCGCTCGAGCACCAGGACTTCCGAGCCCCGTTCGCGGGCGGCCAGCGCTGCGCAGAGGGCAGCGTTGCCGGCTCCCACGACGATCACACGGCTTGCAGTCATCGGTCTACCTCTCGTCGAAAATGAAGATTCGTGAATATCGGCACCGGCGCACGTCAACGGAATGCGCTGGGTTGGAGATGATTTCGGGATGCACGGGGGTGGCGAGCACGCCCCGCCGTAGTTCGGGTCAGTACCGCGCGGTGGGCGGAAGTTCGTGGCCGAACAGGTTGAGTCCGTACTGGACGTACACCGGAGCGGTGGTGTTCATCATGTGGTTCATCGCAGCGTGGGCATCGCGCCACATCCGCTGGATCGGGTGCGAGGTGTGCAGGGCGGCGCCGCCGGTGTTGACGAACAGGCGGTCCGCCGCCTGCACGGCGCGGGCACTCGCGTTGACCTGGTTCCGCCGGACCTCGATCCGGAGATCCTTGGTGATCGTCTCGCCCGCCGCGGCCATGTCGTAGACGCGATCGACGTCCCAGAGGAAGTGCTGGATGGACGCCTGGATGTCGGCCGCCGCCTCACCGAGGATGGCGAGGCTGTTCGGGTCCTGGCTGGCACTTCCCGACAGTCGCGACACCCGGGCGCGGCTGTGCTCGATGTACTCGCGCAGGACGCCCTGGCAGATGGCGAGGGTGCCCGCCGTGATCGCGCCCGAGAACATCGTCTGGCGGGGGATCGAGTAGAGCGGGTTGTCCAGGCCCATCGCCCGGGCAGCGGTACCCGCGACGATCTCCTCCTGGTTGATGACCCGGTGGGCAGGCACGAATGCGTCGCGGACGATCAGATCCTTCGAGCCGGTGCCGCGCAGGCCCATGACCTCCCAGGAGTCGGCGACGATCTCGTAGTCACCACGGGGAAGGCAGAAGTGATGCGTGCCGGTTCCGTCCGGCTGCCCGTCCTCGTTCAGGATCAGGCCACCGATCATCACCCACTGGCACTGATCGGTGCCCGAGGAGAAGGACCAGCGTCCGTTGAAGATGTACCCACCGTCGACGGGCTTGGCGCGACCCATCGGCGCGTAGGGAGATGCGACCCAGGTGTCCTCGTTCTCGCCCCACACCTCTTCCTGCAGCTGCGGGTCGGTCTGCGCGAGCTCGTGGGCGTGCACACCGACGACGCCGGCGACCCAGCCCGTGGACGAGCATCGACTGCCGAGCTCGAGCAGGGTCTCGAAGAAGTCTCTGGGGTGGCACTCGTAGCCGCCGTAGCGCTTGGGCTGGAGCATGCGCATAGCGCCGATCTCGCGCAGCTTGGCCGCGCTCTCGTCGGTGATCTGTCCGGCTGCTTCGATTTCGGCGGCGTGGTCGCGCCAGTAGTCGGACAGTTCCAGCACGCGGGCTTTGACCTCGAACATCAGCTACCTCTCGTTTCGTACTCTAGTCGACATCGGCGGCGGGGAGCAGGGAGGCGACGGGATCCGCCCGCCGATGTCCCCAGTAGTGGGCGTCTTCGTACCGGGCCGGACGCCAGGTGTCGTCGACGAGGATTCCGCCGGTGCCGAATTCCAGACCGAATCCCGAAGGGGTGCGCACGTAGAACGAGAGCATCTCGTCGTTCGTGTGCTTGCCGAAGGTCGTGATCAAGGGTGCCTCGCCGTCGAGGACCTTGTCGTAGGCGCGTCCGACCGCATCGAGGTCGGACACTTCGAGCATCATGTGCCCGATTCCCGGTTCCACATCGTCGATCTCGGCGAAAGCGTACGAGTGGTGCCGCTGATTGCAGTGCAGGAAAAGAAGTTCCGCCTGCCGCTTCGGTGAGTTGACCAGGTCGGTGAACTTCATACCGAGCACGTCGACGTACAGATTCCAGTACACCTGCCGGTCGGTGACGACCTGGAGAACGTGCCCGAGTCCGTGTTCGCCTGCAACGAAGGACACTCCGGTCGGTGACGCGAAGCGCTCGAGGGACTCGGTGAGCCCGTAGTAGATCTCGATCGACGCGAGGCCGTCGGGATCGGCGAACGAGAACAGTTCGATGACACCGCGATTGCGTGCGTCCTCGGGGGAACCCGGCGTCGTCGCGTATCCGGCCGCATCCAGCTTTGCGCGCAGAGCTTCGAGTTCGGCGGGACCGCCGACCTCCCACCCGATCACGCCGACGCCGTCGCGATCGGCGCGACGAACCTCGACGCGGTAGATCTTGCCGTCGACGCGGAAGCGGAGAACGTCATCGGTCTCCTCTGCGATCTGCATGCCGCACAACGCAGTTCCGAATCTCCTCCATTCGTCGAACCGCGTCGTCTCGACGACGAGATAGCCCAGTGCCTTCACGGTCGGGGTCACGGAATGTCCTTCCTCGGTCATGGCGCCGACGCGGTGTTCGGCCGCGCTTCGGCGTGACAGTCCCCGGCCGGATGGACGAAGACCAACGGTTGTGGACCGTCGGTGACCTGGTGGCCGGGACGGACACCATCGTGTGCTGCGTCACCGAGACAGACCAGAGCTGTGTTCCAAAGCCTGAAACTTCGGTTCGGGTAGGTGTTCGTTCCAACTCTCGGAACCTTTCGGTGGTGTCCGGCGCAACACTGCGGCACGCTCCCGGCAAACAGCATTTCGCTGACCGACGATCGAGGAGAGATCAATGACCCCGTTCACCGAGGAGGCGACCAGCAAGGTTGTCGACACCCCCAGTGGGCAAGTGCACTACCACGAGTACGGGGAAGGCCGGCCGGTCGTGTTCCTCCACGGTTCGGGTCCCGGCGCGACCGGGTGGAGCAACTTCTCGGCGAACATGAAGGCGCTCGGATCCCAGTTCCGGTGCCTCGCGGTGGACATGCCCGGATGGGGTCGTTCCGCGGCGGTCACGCCCGCCGAGCGGTGCCATCACCGGACGGCCGTCGAATTCCTCGATGCGCTGCAGATCGAGTCCGCCGCGTTCATCGGCAACTCGATGGGAGGCGCGACGTGCCTGAAGGTCGCGGCCACCGCACCCGAGCGCGTCACCCACATCGTGACCATGGGCGCGGGCGCGGGCGGCTCGAAGCTGTTCGGGCCGGCCGACGGACCGACCGAAGGTCTGAAGGTCCTGCAGCAGGCCTACCGCGATCCGTCACCGGAATCGATGCGCGCGCTGGTCGACGTCATGACCTACGACCCCGCGTTCGCGAGCGACGCGCTCGCCGAGGAACGCTCCCGTAACGCGAAATCCGTTCCACACCACCTGGAGAACTTCATCACCGGGATCGGCAAGGACCGCCCGCACCGCGCGACCGACGCGGAATTGGCGTCGATCTCGGTGCCGGCGTTGATCATCCACGGCCGCGACGACCGTGTGGTGCACTTCGAGAACGGCCTGAAACTGTGCACCCTCATCCCGGACTCCCGGCTGTTGCTGCTCAACCGGTGCGGGCACTGGGCTCAGCTCGAGCACGCCGAGGAGTTCAACCGATCCGTGGCAGGGTTCCTGGCCGCCTGACCCGGCACGCCCGAATCCGGACGGTCCCCGA
>NZ_JADZGH010000090.1:0-3206 GCF_015865005.1 Rhodococcus sp. CX | reverse complement strand
AGCGCGACGACGAGCCCCGGGACCGCACCTCGTAGCCGCTCGGCGCCGCATCGCAGCGGCCGTATTCGTATTTCCCCGGGTGCCGCGGCCGGTTGCGGCGCCGAGCGGCTACGAGGTGCGGTCCCGGGGCTCGTCGTCGCGCTCCTCCTCGGACGAGACGAGCAGGTTCGACAGCATCCGTGCGTACCGGACGACCCTCTTGGAGAGTTTCGCCTCGTCGAAGCCGACGCTCCGGACCGAGACGGACAACGCCCCGATGGGCCGCCGGCCCCGCATGACGACTGCACCGACACAACTGACGCCCAGGACAGTCTCTTCCCGATCGACCGTGTATCCCAGCGCCCGGGTGCGGGCGAGCTGGTCGACCAGGAGCTGCGGTGAGGTCAGCGAGTTCCGCGTCAATCGCAGCAGGGGCGGAGCAGGAATCGCATCACGCCCCTCGATGTGGATCTGCTCCGCCAGCAACGCCTTGCCGAGCGCAGTGGTGGTGAGCGGCAACCGTGCACCGACGCGCGTGGGAAGCGCCACCGAATCGGGCCCGAAGATCTTCTCCACGACCATCACCTCGTTGCCGCGCCGTACCCCGAAATGGACGACCCCACGGGTTTCCACGTACAACTCGGTCATCAACGGGCGCGCCAGGCTGACCGGCCCGTCCACCCGGCCGAGAATCGAACTCTGCGCGAGCTCGAAGATCTGCCAGCTGGGCCGGTACTTGCGACCGTCGCGTTCGAGCAGGCCGCTGGCGACCATGTGGGACAGCAAGCGGTAGGCCGTCGACTTGGGCAGTCCGTTCGCTTCGGCGACCTCGGTGACACCGAGGGACTCGATACGGCCGCGGAAGGAATCGAGGACACTGAGCGCCTTCTCCACCGACGTCATCTCCATCATGTCCAGCGGAGACTCCCGCGGATCGGCACCGGGCCGGCCCGGGTCGGTCACTTCGGCGGGTCCGGTGTTCCACCGAAACTTGGGATTCTGGGACATCGTCCGTCCTTCCTGTCGACGAAACGACCCCCCGGCGACGTTCAGCGGGATCTGAATATAGGTCACGGCGCACGGCCCGGAAAGACGCATGGATCAATCGGCTCGATTGTGCCAGCCTTTGAAACACAAGGGTGGTCGCGGTCACATTCGGCTTTCTAATGTTGCGCAGCAGACCGCCGACCGAACGAAGACGGCGGGTGACGAAGGGCTCGAAATGTTCGACGCTGATGGCTTTCGAGAGGTGCTCGGCAACCACCCGACAGGCGTCTCGCTCGTGACCGGCCTGTCGGAGGACGGGACTCCTCTCGGGATGATCGTGGGAACGTTCAATTCGGTCTCACTGGATCCTCCTCTGGTCTCGTTCATGCCGATGAAGACCTCACACACCTGGTCGAAAATGCGCTCGGCCGAACGCTTTTGCATCAACATTCTGGCTGCCGACCAGCAGGACCGGTGCGGCAAGTTCATGCGCACCCCGGCCGAGGAACGGTTCGCGGACTGGCCGTGGTCGCCGTCTCCGCTCGGCTTGCCGATCCTCGACGGCGGGGTCGCCTGGATCGAGTGCAGCCTCGACCAGGAGATCGAGGCCGGCGACCACTGGATCGTGCTCGGCCGCGTCGAGTCGCTCGAGGTGGCCCGATGCGCACCTCCGCTTCTGTACTTCCAAGGGGGATATGGGCGTTTCGCCCCGAAATCCCTTGTGTCGCTCCCCGATCACGACCTCAGATTCGGGGTGCGCGACGCCGAACTGGCCCGGCCCGTGCTCGAACGCCTCGCGACCGCACTCGACGCCGAATGCTCGACCGTCATCACGATCGGTGATGCAGCGATGGCCGTCGTCGGGTCCGCAACCGGACCCGGTGTCGCGAACACGCGGCGTCTCGGCCTGCGGATGCCGCTGGTACCGCCGGTCGGCGATGTGTTCGCCGCGTTCAACGACCCCGCGTTCGCCGAGGCCTGGATCGACCGGCGCACGGACCGCAGCGAAGGCGCTGCACGCGGCCTGCGGGCCCGGCTCGACATGGTCCGGCAGCAGGGCTGGTCGGCTTCCCTCACCACCGGCAACTACAGCGACCTGGCACTGCATCAGGCCTTCCGCAACTTCACGACCGGCAACTACACCCCGGCTGAAGAACGCCGAATCCTTTCTGCGGTAGCAGAATCCACCGAGTACTACTCCCCCGAGCCGATCAATCCCAGGACGATCTACACCGTCGGATCCGTGGTGGTTCCCGTTCATCACGAGGACGGCAGCCTCCGTTCGGCGCTGCGGGTCGGCCAGATCGACAGATCCCTCACCGGCTCCGAACTACTGACGCTCGCTGACGAACTCGAGGATGCCGCACGAGAGATCGAGTCGATCCAGCGCGCCGACGACAACGTGACGTTCCCCCTGCGCGCCGGTCTCGCGGCGCGCTGAGTCGACCCGACTCCTCCGAAACTCCAAGGACAGATATGGGTACACAGATTTTCTCTCTGGTGGTGCTGGCAGCCATCATCACCATCGGAACCTGGAAGTCGATACACATCGGCGTCCTCGCCCTCGTTGCCGCATTCGGGGTGGGAACACTCCTCGACGGGCAATCGATCAAGGACATCATGTCCGGATTCCCGGTCAGCATCCTTGTGCTGCTGCTGGGCATCACCTACCTGTTCTCGATCGTCCGGGAATCCGGTGCGATCGACTGGATCGTGCAGAAGACGCTGGCGCTCGTCGGCGGTCGTGCCTACGCGATCCCGTGGGTGTTCTTCCTCCTCGCCGCGCTCCTCGGATCCATGGGCTCCTCGCTGACCTCCCTGGCGCTGGCTCCCATCGCGATGATCTTCGCCGGCAAGCATCGGCTGCACCCGCTGCTGATGGCCTTGACGATCGTGCTCGGTGGCGGTGCAGGCGGGTTCGCGCCGACGTCGCTGTTCGGCATCATCACCACCGGGGTCTCCCTGGACAACGGCATCGAGCCCCATCCGTGGCTGCTGTTCGCCGTCGCGTTCGCGATCAACCTGGTGCTCTTCGTCCTCGCCTTCGCCGTCCTCGCCCGGCGCACCCGGCCGGCGGCGGAACCCGCCGCGTCCGGCGGGACGTCGGCGGGTCCGTCGGACGCGCACCCGGAACCCCTCCGTCCCGGTGGAGGTTCGCTCTCCGCCGCCGGCGCGGCGCCCGCACCGACCGCCACCGCGGTCGCCGTCGAAGACGAAGCCCCTGCCGTCCTCAGCCTGTC
>NZ_JADZGH010000089.1:0-6722 GCF_015865005.1 Rhodococcus sp. CX | reverse complement strand
CATCTCGGTGACGTAGTCGTAGAGCAGGCGCGGTCGCGGGGACAGCACCGCCGGTGGGGTGTCGTTGCCCATCGATCCCAGGGGTTCGCGGCCGGTGCCGGCCATCGGGGCGAGCAGCACGTCGAGATCCTCGCGGGTGTAGCCGAACAACCGATGCGCCTGCGGGGTCGCGGTGCACGGGCCGGGGCGGGTGTCCGGGCGCGGCAGGTCGGCGAGGGCGACCTGGCCGACGCGGAGCCAGTGCCGGTAGGGGTGGGTGCGGGCGAGCCCGGCCAGCAGCTCGTCGGAGGGCACGACGCGCCCGGCGCCGGTGTCGACGAGGAACATCCGGCCCGGTTCCAGCCGGCCCTTCTCGACGATCTGGTCGGGCGGCAGGTCCAGTACCCCGGATTCGCTGCCGAAGACGACCCGGTCGTCGAGGGTGCGCCACCAGCGGCCCGGCCTGAGCCCGTTGCGGTCGAGGACCGCGCCGAAGACGCGGCCGTCGGTGAACGGCAGGCACGCCGGTCCGTCCCAGGCCTCGAGGAGCGCGGCGTGGAACTCGTGGAATCCGCGGCGCCGGGCGTCGATCGTGGGATCGTTCTCCCACGCGGGCGGAATCATCATGCTCACCGCGTGCGGCAGCGACCGGCCCGACAGATGCAGCAGCTCGAGCACCTCGTCGAGCGTCGCCGAATCCGACCCGCCCGGGCTGCAGATCGGGAACAGCCGGGTGAGGTCGCCCGCGACCCGCGGGGTGCGCAGCGCCGGCTCGCGGGCCCGCATCCGATTCCTGTTTCCCCGGATGGTGTTGATCTCGCCGTTGTGCGCGCTGTAACGGAACGGCTGCGCGAGCGTCCACGACGGAAACGTGTTGGTCGAGTAGCGGCTGTGCACCAGGGCGATCGCGCTGGCGCAGCGCGGGTCGCGCAGATCCGGGTAGAACCGGGCCAGTTGCTCGGCGGTGAGCATGCCCTTGTAGACGATCGTGCGCGCGGACAGCGACGGGAAGTACACCGCCGGTGCGTCGGGTCCGGGCCGCTCGGCGCGGCGGCGCAGCGGGTAGACGAGTCGATCGAGATCGAGTCCGCCCGGCCGGACCCCCGCGACAGCAGGTGCGGCGACGAACAACTGGTCGATGTGCGGGCGGCACCCGTCCGCGGTGACGCCGATCCCGGCGCGTTCGGGTTCGACCGGCGTCGGACGCCAGCCGAGGACCTCCAGGTGTTCGGCAACGGCGAGATCCTCGATGCGCCGGCGGGCGCGCGCCCGGTCGTCCGGATCGCGGGGCAGGAAGCACAGACCGGTCGCATATCGGCCGGGAGGGGGCAGCGGAAAGTCGGTGACCGCGTCGAACAGCGCCGCGGGGACCGCGAGGGTGATGCCGGCGCCGTCGCCGGTGGCCGGTTCGCGCCCGCACGCCCCGCGATGAGCGAGGTTCTGCAGCGCGCGGATCGCGTCGACGACGACGTCGTGACCGGCGCGGCCCTGGATGTCGACGATCGCGGCGACCCCACACGAGTCCGATTCCAGCGCCGGGTCGTACAGGCCGCGAGCGTCGGGAATCGAGGAGTACAGCACTGCTGTCACCTCCACCGGGGCGGACGGTGCGGGGGTGACGCGTCGCGCGTCGAGGCGGCGACCCCGGAGGGTCGCCACCACGGGCGGTGCAGTGGCGGGGATGGGCCGATCGGCTCCGCCCGGGAATGCCGGGGATCGTGGCCCGCGGGCGTCAGTTTACGCGCGGAGGGCCCGGCTGCGCGAGCATGCGCAGCCGGGCCCTCCGCGAGAAGACGTGGCTTGTTCGGGTACCGCGATCAGGGCTGCAGCGGCCGGTTGTGCTCGTCCCGAACCTTGCCGGTGAGCATCATGATGCCGTCGATCAACGGCCAGATGCCACCGAGGCCGCAGGTCAGCCACACCACTGCGATCTGCGCGATCGCCAGGCCCGGCTGGTTGAGATAGAACCGGCCGGCGCCGAACGCACCGAGGAGGATCTCGAGCAGACCCGCGGTCATCCGCGACTTGTCCGAGTACGGCTCGCCGGTGAGCGGATCACGACCGTACGGCGCCGACGGGTCGGCGAAGCCGTAGCCGGGCGTTCCACCCGGGCCGTAGCCGGGGGCGGCGGCACCGTAACCGGGCGCGGCACCGTAGGGCTGCGGCGGCGGAGGCGGGGTCGGTCCCCCGAATCCTCCCGGTGCGCCGTAACCGGACTGGTCGCCCATCGGGTACTGCGGGTTCGGGGTGCCGTAGACGGGACCGGCCGGACCGCCGGGCTGCTGCGGCGCCGACGAGTAGTCGGACGGCGGCGGGTAGCTGGGCGTGGTGCCCCAGCCCGGGCCGTTGCCGATGCCCGAGTAGGTGTCCCAGCCCGGGCCGGCGGTTCCCGGGGACGCTGCCGTGGACTCGGAGGTCTGCGGCGGCTCCGAGAGAGATGCCTGCGCGGTCGCGTCGTAGTCGAACCCGGGTCCGAAGTTCGGGTTCGACTGCGCGTCCGCTGGGTCGGATGCTTTCTTGCCGAAATCGATCGGGCGGCCCGAATTCGGGTCGGAAGCAGCCGGATCCGGTGTTGTCACTGGTGATCCCCCTCGTGGTCGATGTGTGTGTCAGACCTTACCGGCGCTTGCTCCCGGGTTCGGTTCAGGCAGGGGTCAGCGGTCCGCCGTCTTCGACCCGCCGGCCTCCTCGACCGGCTTCTCGGTTGACTTCTCGTCCGCTGGCTCGGCGTCGGCCGTCTTGTCGTCGGCCTGCTTGTCGTCGCCCTCCTGCGGGTCCTCATCGCCCTTCGCGACCGCGCTGTTACCGGCGGTCACAGCACCGTCGGTCCCGTCTTCGGAGTGCCGGGTCCGGGTCGACTTCAGCTCCTCGGGCGCCTCCCGGCCCTTGCGGGCGAAGACGAAGTACGCGACTGCGAGCGCGAACACGATGCCGGAGGTGAACGAGTTGATGCGGATGCCCGCGATCTGGGTGGCGGCGTCGCTGCGCATCAGTTCGATCCAGAACCGGCCCAGGCAGTACCCGGCGACGTAGAGGGCGAACAGCCGGCCGTGCCCGATCCGGAAGCGGCGGTCCACGACGACGAGCAGCACGACGATCAGCACGTTCCACAGCAGTTCGTACAGGAACGTGGGGTGCACCACCGAGGCGACCTGCCCGGTGGAGACGCCGTCGATCAGGCCGGGCGACACCTGACCGGCGTCGTTGCGGCGTTCGTAGATCTCGAGGCCCCACGGAAGCGTCGTCTCGCGACCGTACAGTTCCTGGTTGAACCAGTTGCCGAGCCGGCCGATGGCCTGGGCGAGCAGGATCGCGGGCGCCAGGGCGTCCCCGAACGCGGGCAGCGGGATTCCACGGCGGCGGCAGCCGATCCAGGCGCCGACCGCGCCGAACGCGACGGCACCCCAGATCCCGAGACCGCCCTCCCAGATCTTCAGGGCGTCGATCGGATCGGCGCCGTCGCCGAAGTACTTCCGCCAGTCGGTGGCGACGTGGTAGAGCCGGCCGCCGATCAGGCCGAACGGCACCGCCCACACGGCGATGTCGAGGACGGTGCCCTTCTCGCCGCCGCGCGCGACCCAGCGCCGGTCACCCCACACGATCGCGACGACGATGCCGACGATGATGCACAGGGCGTAGGCACGCAGGGCCACCGGCCCGAGATACCAGACGCCCTGTGGGGGCGAGGGAAGATAGGCGAGGAACGTGGTCGTGTCGGTCACGGTGCCACGGTAGCCGAGCGCACTCCCTTCGCGAGATCGCGTGTCAGCTCGAGCAGCGCGTCGCGGCCCTGAGCGGCGGCGGTGACGAGCGCGGAACCGACGATGACGCCGTCGGCGTATCCGGCGATCTCCGCGGCCTGGGCGCCGTTGCGGACACCGAGACCGACCCCGACCGGGATGTCGGAGTGGGCCCGCACCCGCGCGACGAGCTCCGGTGCGCGGTTGTCGACGTTGTCGCGGGCACCGGTGACGCCCATCGTCGACGTCGCGTAGACGAACCCGCGGCAGTTGTCGAGGGTCATCGCGAGCCGCTCGTTGGTCGACGACGGGGCGACGAGGAAGATGCGGCCGAGCCCGTACTTGTCGGACGCGGCGATCCAGTCGGCGGCCTCGTCGGGGATCAGGTCCGGGGTGATGATGCCGAGCCCGCCCGCCGCGGCGAGGTCGCGCGCGAAGTTCTCGACGCCGTACTTGAGGACGAGGTTCCAGTAGGTCATGACGACGGCGGCGCCACCGGCGTCGGTGACCGCCTTCACCGCCGGGAACACGTCCCGCACGCGCACACCGGCGGCGAGCGCCGCGTTGGCGGCGTTCTGGATGGTGGTGCCGTCCATGACGGGATCGCTGTAGGGGATGCCGACCTCGACGAGGTCGCAGCCGCCCTCCACGAGCGCGGTGACGGCCTCTATGGACTTCTCGACCGTGGGGTAGCCGACCGGCAGGTAACCGACGAGCGCGGCGCGCTTCTCGGCGCGGCAGGTCGCGAAGATGGCGGAGAGGCGTTCGTGCGGTGCGCTCACTGCGCGGCTCCTTCGGTGTCGGTGCTGTCGGAGGGCAGGTAGCCGAACCACTTGGCGGCGGTGTCGACGTCCTTGTCGCCGCGGCCCGAGATGTTCACCAGGATGATCGCTCCCTCGCCGAGTTCGCGGCCGAGTTTCAGCGCCCCGGCGACCGCGTGGGCCGATTCGATGGCGGGGATGATGCCCTCGGTGCGGCTCAGCAGCTTGAACGCGTCCATCGCCTCGGTGTCGGTGGCCGACCGGTATTCGGCGCGGCCGGTGTCGGCGAGCCACGAATGTTCCGGTCCCACACCGGGATAGTCGAGACCCGCGGAGATCGAGTGCGATTCGATGGTCTGGCCGTCCTCGTCCTGCAGCAGGTACGAGTACGCGCCGTGCAGGGCGCCGTGGGTGCCGCCGCCGATGGTCGCGGCGTGCCGTCCGGTTTCGACGCCGTCGCCGCCGGCCTCGATGCCGACGAGCTTGACGGACGGGTCGTCGATGAACGGGTGGAAGATGCCGATGGCGTTGGAACCACCACCGACGCAGGCGACGACCGCGTCGGGCAGGCGACCGGTGTGGGCCTGCACCTGGGCGCGCGCCTCGAGGCCGATGATGCGCTGGAAGTCGCGGACCATCGCCGGGAACGGGTGCGGCCCGGCGGCGGTGCCGAAGCAGTAGTAGGTGTTGTCGGCGTTGGTGACCCAGTCGCGCATCGCCTCGTTGATGGCGTCCTTGAGGGTGCGCGAGCCGGTCTTGGCGGCGATGACCTCGGCACCGAGCAGGCGCATGCGCGCCACGTTCAGGGCTTGCCGCTGGGTGTCGACCTCACCCATGTAGACGAGGCATTCGAGGCCGAGCAGGGCGCACGCGGTCGCGGTGGCGACACCGTGCTGACCGGCGCCGGTCTCGGCGATGACGCGGGTCTTGCCCATGCGCTTGGCGAGCAGGGCCTGCCCCAGCACGTTGTTGATCTTGTGGGAGCCGGTGTGGTTGAGGTCTTCGCGCTTGAGGAGCAGGCGCGCGCCGCCGGCGTGTTCGCTGAGCCGGGTGGCCTCGTAGACCGGTGACGGCCGGCCCGTGTAGTCGCGCTGGAGACGATCGAGCTCGGCGAGGAAACCGGGGTCGGTGCGTTCCTTCTCGTAGGCGGCGGTGACCTCTTCGATGACGGCCATGAGCGCCTCGGGCAGGTAGCGGCCACCGAAGACCCCGAAGTGCCCCTTGGCGTCCGGTTCGTGCGCGGTGGGGACAGACACGGCTTCGCTCATGACGGGAAGGCCGCGGCCCTTGGCCGAGAGGACGGAATCGTCTGCAGTCACGTGTCCAGTCTGCCCCACCATCGCACCCGCCGTGCCGTCGGGTCACCCGCGCAGTTCGCGGTGCGTCGTCGGCCGAAGACGTCCGCGCGCACCGGTATCCGCCGACGACGCGGACAGCCGCGCAGTGAGGACACTGCGCGGCTGTCTGATCGTCGTTCGGAGGGTCCGGTCGGTCAGCGTGCCGGCTTCGGGCAGGACGGATGCGTACCCACGGTGACCAGTTCGGCGACCGCCTGGCGGGGGTCGCCGCTCGTCACGAGACCCTCACCGACGAGCACGGCGTCGGCACCGGCACCGGCGTACGCCAGCAGGTCCGCCGGGCCCCGCACACCGGACTCGGCGATCTTGAGGACGTCGCTGGGCAGGCCCGGCGCGATCCGCGCGAACGTGCCCTTGTCGACCTCGAGGGTCTTGAGGTTGCGGGCGTTGATCCCGATGACGGTCGCGCCGGCCTCGAGAGCGCGGGTCGCCTCCTCCTCGGTGTGCGCCTCGACGAGCGCGGTCATGCCGAGCGATTCGACACGGTCGATGAGGGAGGTGAGCACGGGCTGTTCGAGCGCGGCGACGATCAGCAGCACGAGATCGGCGCCGTGCGCGCGGGCCTCGTGGATCTGGTACGGGCCGACGATGAAGTCCTTGCGCAGCACCGGGATCCGCACGGCGCGGCGGACCGCGTCGAGGTCGGCGAGGCTGCCGTGGAAGCGGCGTTCCTCGGTGAGCACGCTGATCACGCGTGCTCCCCCGGCCTCGTAGGCCTTGGCGAGTTCGGCCGGATCGGCGATGTCGGCGAGTGCGCCCTTCGACGGGCTGGCCCGCTTGACCTCGGCGATGACGGCGATCCCGGGCTCGCGCAGCGCAGCCTTCGCATCGATCGGCGGGGGTGCGGCGGCAGCGGCGGCCTTGACGGTGTCGAAGTCGACGAC
>NZ_JADZGH010000088.1:17654-19647 GCF_015865005.1 Rhodococcus sp. CX | reverse complement strand
TCATGACCCGAGCGACCCGATCGATCGCCCCCGCGACTGCAGGTGACGTGTTCGCGCTGGTGCGCGCCGGCACCGCGACCACTCGCACCGAGATCGGGCAGCTCACCGGGCTCTCCCGCACCGCGGTGGCCTCCCGGGTCTCGGCCTTGCAGGCGCTCGGGCTGGTCGTCGAATGCGAGGAGGGTCCGTCCACGGGCGGCCGTCCGCCGGCGACCCTCACGTTCGGGGTCGACGCCGGCATCGTCCTCGTCGCCGCGATCGGCCGCAGCCGCACCCAGCTCGCGGTCTGCGACCTGGCCGGTCGTCTGTTGTGTACCGACGACGTGGAACAGGAAATCGGCAACGACCCCGAAGACCTGATGCCGCTCGTCGCCGCGCGTCTCGGGGCGCTGCGCGACACCCTCGGCCCGGAACGCCCGAAGACCGTCGGAATCGGTGTCGCTCTGCCCGGCACCGTCGACGTCGACCGGGGCTGCAGCCGCAACTCACCGACGATGGCCGGGTGGGACGGCGTGCCGCTGCAGCCCTATTTCGCCGCTCTCGGCGACGTGCCGATCTTCGTCGACAACGACGCCAACGCCATGGTGCTGGCCGAGCGTTTCGGTGAGCGGCGCAAGTTCCGCGACATGCTGCTCATCAAGGCCTCCACCGGGCTTCGTGCGGGCATCGTCTCCGGTGGTGTGCTGCAGCGCGGCGCGGTCGGCGCGGTGGGGGAGATCGGTCATACGAAAATCGCTGCGGCGCAAGGCGTCGTGTGCCGCTGCGGCAACGTCGGGTGTGTCGAGGCCGTGGCCGGCGGCTGGGCGCTGGTTCGCGACCTGGAGGCGCTGGGCCGCAGCGTCACCCACATCCGCGACGTCGTCGAACTTGCCGGCAACGGAGACTCCGAGGCGCGCAGACTGATCCGCGACAGCGGCAGACGCATCGGCGAGGTGGTCGCGGGCGCGGTCAACCTGCTCGACCCCGAGGTGCTCGTGGTCGGGGGAGACATGGCCGGCGCCTACGACGTCTTCGTCGCGGGCATGCGGGAAACCTTGTACGGCAACGCGATTTCCACGGCGACGCAGACGTTGCAGATCCTGCCCTGGGCGTACGGCGACCGGTCCGGCATGATCGGGTGCGCCTCCATGACGCTGGATCAGGTGCTCAGCATCGGGGCCGTCGACCGGATGGTCGCGGACCTCGTACGGCGGTGACCGGCCGTCGCGTTCAGCTCATCTCGGCCCGTACCCGTTCGCTCAGTTCGATCACCTGCACGTAGTTGCCGTCCGGGTCCACAACCGTGCCGAACCAGCTGCCGTCGCGGTCCTCCAGCGGCGACAGCCAGGTCGCACCGAGGTCGTCGAGCCGTGCCGCGATCGCCGGAGCGTCGGTGACCTCGATGTTGAGGATCATCCGCCCGGGCTCGGCGTTCTTCCCGCCGACGTCGTCGCGCCGGTCGAGCATGAGGTAGAAACCGTCGAAATCGAGCACGTCGTACGCGGGTTCGCCCGGGGTGCGTTCGACCTTCGGCGCCAGTGCCGCGACGTACCAGTCGCGGAGCCGTTCCGGGTTGCTGCTGGCCAGAAGGATGCTGCCGATCGTGGGTGCGCTCATGTCCGCTCCTCGTCGCTCGGGCACGGCCGGTGCCGTGCACCTCGTACCAGGAACAGACCGGCAACCTGAGCGGAACTCATCGCGTCGAACCCGCCGGCGATCGCACCCCGTCACCCTGAGGCGAAGAGCCTCCGCCACCAAGAGATGCGCGCGGGAGGCGCCGGCACCGGATTCGCCGCGGGCCGATCCACGCGCTGTGCGATCGCGGCACGCCGATCCGCGCGCCACTGCTGCACCGTGTCGTCGGAGTCGACGAGGTGCAGCGGCACGGGCAGCCGGTCGGGTGCGCGCAGGCAGTCGACGATGCGCCGGTTCAGTTCCGCGACGACCTCGCGCACACCGTCCTCGGTCGGGATGTCCCGCACGGTCTCCGGCAGCCGTTCGATCTCCTTGCGCA
>NZ_JADZGH010000088.1:15337-17644 GCF_015865005.1 Rhodococcus sp. CX | reverse complement strand
CACCACAGCTCGTCGTCGCCGTAGTGGGGGATCGGCTTACCCGCGCCGGGCAGGTTGTCGAAGTCGCCGCGTTCCTGGGCGACGCGGATCTGTCGCTCGACCCACGACTCGAAGGTGATGTCCGGACGCTTGCGCTCGGTCATGAGGCCATTGTCCGCGACACACGATCAGTCGGCGATGTCCTGGTACTCGGGGTGCTTCTCGATGTAGGAGTGCACGAAGGGGCAGATCGGAACGATCCGCTTGCCCTGTTCGCGTACGTCGTCGAGGGCGAAGCGCACGAGTTTGCCGGACAGACCCCGGCCCGAGTAGGCGCCGTCGACCTCGGTGTGGTCGAACACGAGCTGGACATCGCCGTCCGGGTGGTACTGGGTGTAGCCGATGACGGTGTCGCCGTCGCGCAGTTCGTATCGCTGCAGGTCCGGGTTGTGGACGGTGATCACGGACGAGTCGCTCATGAATTTCCCCTAGCCGTTTCCGAGCAGGTGCTTGCGCATCGCGGTGAAGGAGTCGCCGAACCGCGTGACGTCCTCCGCGCTGAGCAGGTCGAACATACTCGAACGCACCGCTTCGACATGTCCGGGGCTGGCTTCGTCCAGCTTGGCGGCGCCCTCGTCGGTCAGTTCGGCCAGCGTGCCGCGTTTGTCCTCGGGGCATTCGACCCGGCGGACCAATCCGGCGTCGACGAGGCGGGCGATCGCGCGGGTGGCCCCGCTGCGGGTCGTGACCACGGCATCGGCCAGGGCGCTCATGCGCATGCGTCTACCCGGTGCCTCCGACAGGGCGACGAGCAGTTCGTAGTCCGTCAGCGAGAGGCCGGAGTCGCGGACGAGTTGCCGGTCGAGGGCCGCCATGAGCAGGCGCGTGGCGTCGAGATAGGCGCGCCAGGCGCGTTGCTCGTTGTCGTCGAGCCACCTCGGAGTGTCCATATTGCCAGGATACGCGATATGGTTGCGCGATCAACGACTGTGGCGGCCCTCGGGGCGATTACGGCGATTACTCCGGCGGGGAGACGTGCACGGAGATGTACAGCGGCTCACCCAGCTGCTCGAGCAGTGCGAGCTGGGTTTCGAGGTAGTCGATGTGTTCTTCCTCCTCGGCGAGGATCGACTCGAAGATGTTCGCCGACGTGATGTCGCTGACCGAGCGCATGTACTCGGACCCCTTCCGCAAGCGGTCGCGAGCCTCGATCTCCACCTGTAAGTCGGCTTCGAACATCTCCTTCACGGTCTGTCCGATGCGGATCGACCCGAGCCGCTGGTAGTTCGGCAGGCCGTCGAGGAACAGAATCCGATCGGTGAGTGTTTCGGCGTGACGCATCTCTTCGAACGACTCGGCGCGCGTGTGTGACGCGAGCTTCGCCCAGCCGTTGTTGTCCTGCATCTTCGAGTGCAGGAAATACTGGTTGATCGCGGTGAGTTCGGCAGTCAGCTGCTCGTTGAGATACTCCAGGACCTTCTTGTCGCCCTTCATGGAACCTCCCGGGGTGGAACCATCGAGTTCACCGCCGGGTAGGGGCTGGCTACACGGCGGTCTCGAGTTCGATGTTCTCACTCTGGCGGGCGGCCCGCAGGATCGCCGAGATATTGCGTACGCAACCGCCGCAGTCGGTACCCGCCCGGCATGCCGCGCTGATTTCCCGGGTACAGCGCGCGCCTGCAGCGATCTCAGCCTCGATGTGATTGTGGGTGAGAGCGTGGCAGCTGCAGACGTACATGCGATCGACCAATCTGGAGCGGTGGTACTTAGGATGTCCAAACCTTATCGTACTAAGGCCTGGCTACCCTGTGATCGTAATCACATTGCGACAGATCTGCGTCAGCAGAATGCCCAGCCTTCACCCCGGGTGTGATCAGAACTGTTGCTGCTGTTGCAGCTGCGACGACACCGCATGATTGATGCGTTGCAGTCCGCTGTTCGTCAGCCCCGGCAGTTGTCCCTCGATCATCCGGACCACCGAACTGTCGTCGATCACCTTCTCGCTGGACTGGATGAGCACCGTCCCCGCGCCGGTGAAATCGAACTGCCGCTCCTCGCCGGACTGCACGCCGAACATGCGCGCACCGGCCGCGACGAACCCGGTCACCCAGGACTCGTCGAAGTGATGGCTGGGGGACGGGCAGTCCGCCCAGCCCACCAGTGCCTCCGGGTCCACCCGCAACGGCGGCTCCGCGAAGATCACCGGGCCGTTCGACGACGCCAGGAACTTGCCGGTTCCGATCAACGTGAGGAAACCGGGCACGATCGACTGGTTCAGCGACAATCCCGGCTCGAAAGCCAGCAGGTTCGCGGCCCGGATGGTCAGGT
>NZ_JADZGH010000088.1:7804-15327 GCF_015865005.1 Rhodococcus sp. CX | reverse complement strand
CCTCGGCGACCACGTAGTCACCCAGATACAACGGTGCCGAGAACTGGTGGGCCACCATCTGCAACAGCTGCCCCTGCAGCCCGTGGGTGAGCGCGGTGAACTGCATCTGGCCGTAGTAGGCGATCATCGCGCCCTTCGACAGGAACCACGGGCTCTGCAGATCGATGCAGTACGCGTAGTTGTTGCCGGGCACGTTGTCGTTGCCGACGAGATGCGACGGATTCAGAACGACACTCACAGCTTCTCCTCTGATGCCTGCACGTAGACGATGCCCTGCCCGGTGCACTCGAGCTGCAGACTCTCGCCCCCGGTCCGGCCGGCGTTGCGCCAGCTCATCGTCGACTTCAGGTCGGTCCGCACCGGCCCGAGCGCCGCGACGAACGACTGTGGATCGACGAACACCGGTGCGGGTCCACCGACCTGCAGCTCGATGATCCCGCCGTGGGCCAGCAGTACCGCCGCCCCGTAACCCGACAACTGGGTGGTGAACATGCCGGTGCCCGTCACCATGCCGGTGGCCGCGCCGCGCAGCGCTCCGAGCAGACCGCCGCCACCGCCCCCCGCGGCCGCCGGAGCGGCGGACGCCTGCACGACCGCGCTCTGCAGGCCCGAGGTGTGCGCGAGCAGTCGTGACGCCTCCACCCGCAGTTCCCCACCGGCGGGCATGTCCACGATGTGGGTTTCGAGGCCGCGGAATCCGTAGTGCACGACGCCGTTGCCCTGCGCGACCATCGTCGCCTCGTGCTCGCCCTGCATCATGCGTCCGGCCATCGCCGCGATCCCGCCCAGACCGGGCATACCGCCGGCACCGGGAACCTGATGCGGGCTGAAATGCACTGTCCCCGTGTAGAAGAGCATCGCGCCGCGGCGTGCAACGACGGGCCCCGACTGGTTCAGGTCGACGCGGACGACCTTGTTGTTGACCTTGGTGAAAGTCATCGTCTTCCTACCGTTCCGCCGGCTGGATGGACACGACACCCATCCCGTCCCACTTGAGCGAGAAGGCTTCGCCGCTGCCCTGACCGATCGCGGACCGCCACGACACGTCGGTGACGAACGACTGCGTCAACTGTCCCTTCGCGCAGACGAAGGCATCCGGGTCCACGACCAGTGGGTACTGGGGAGAGACCTCGAGGTGGATCAGCGGCCCGCCCGACGACAGCAGTGCGACCTGCCCGGTGCCCGTGACCGTCGTGGTGAACAGTCCCTGACCGCTCATGCCGCCCCGGACACCGGCGAACGCGACATTGGTGGAGAGGTTCCCGTTCAGAGCCAGCAACTGCTCGGACTCGACCTGCAGCGTCTCGTTGTTCAGGTCGAGCACGGTCACGTTCCGGCCCCGATGTGCGAGATAGACGACGCCGGTGCCGCTGGCTTCCATGAGCGACAGCCCCTCACCGGTCGCGCGCTGCCGCAGGCCCGCGAGCACGCCCTCGCCGCCGCCGAACCCGGCCGACTTGAAGTTCACCTGGCCTTCGTAGGCCACCATCGAGCCCGACAGGGCGCGGATGCTGGTGTTGCTCAGCTGGGCCTCGATGACCCGTTTCGATTTCTCGAGCAGTCGCATGGCGCGAAACGATAGCGGGTGCAGGTCGTGCGCGCCTAGCGGCAGTCGACTGTCGAATGTGCTGCTCGTCCCGAACAGGATCCGGCCCGGTCCGCGTGTGGCGGGCCGGGCCGGATACAGGGCATGTCTCCAATCCCAATTTCGGTGCGAGAAGGATTGGGAGACACGGACCGGTCGTGCCTGTGGGGGTTCTACAGGCCGAGATCCTTGGCGATGATCGTCTTCATGACCTCGCTGGTGCCGCCGTAGATGCGGCTGACGCGCGTGTCCGCGTACAGGCGCGCGATCGGGTACTCGGTGATGTAGCCGTAGCCGCCGTGCAGCTGCAGGCACTTGTCGATGATGCGTCCGGCCACTTCGGTGCCGAACAGCTTCGCGCGGGCGGCGTCGGGCACGGTGAGCTCACCGCGGTCGTGCAGTTCGAGGGCGTTGTCGACCATCAGCTGCAGGGCCTGCAGCTCCGTCGAGCATTCGGCGAGCACGAACTTCGTGTTCTGGAACGCGGCGACCGGCTTGCCGAACACCTTGCGGTCCTTGGTGTATGCGATCGCGTGCTGCACCGCGGCCGCCGCGGTTGCCGACGCACCGAACGCGATGGTGAGCCGCTCCTGCGCGAGGTTGTGGGTCAGGTACTGGAAGCCCTTGCCCTCCTCGCCCAGCAGGTCCTCGACCGGAACCTTGACGTCGGAGTACGACAGCTCCGCGGTGTCGGAGGTCTTCAGGCCGATCTTGTTGAGCTTGCGGCCGACCGCGAAACCTTCGCTGGTGGTGTCGACGACGAGGATCGACAGGCCGGCCCGCCGGTTCTCGGGATCGAACGGCGAGGTGCGGCACACAGTGAGGATGCGGTCGGCGAGCGCGCCGCCGGTGATGAACGTCTTCGCGCCGTTGATCACGTAGTGGGTGCCGTCCTCGGACAGCTTGGCGGTGGTGGCGATGTTCGCGAGGTCCGAACCGGTGCCCGGCTCGGTCATGGCGATCGCGAACATCAGGTCACCGGAGCAGAATCCCGGGATCCAGCGCTGCTTCTGCTCCTCGGTTCCGTACTCCAACAGGTACGGCAGGATGAGGTTCGAGTGCACCGAGTACGACCCGAAGGTGACACCGGCGGCCGAGCATTCCTCGGCGACAACGGCATTGAACTTGATGGACGACTCGCCGCCGCCGCCGTACTCCTCCGGTGCCTGGATGCCGAGGATGCCCAGCTCGCCGAGACGGTTGTAGAACTTGCGCGGGGGATGCCCGTCGGCCTCCCACTCGTGGTACACCGGCGCGACTTCCTTCGCGATGAAGTCGCGCACCGTCTCGCGGAACGCCTCGTGATCCTCGTTGTACACCGTACGCTGCACGGTCGAACTCCCTCTGGTTGTCCGGTTGGTCGAATTACAGTGCGTAACTACGCAGTACACCCTTGCTGATGATCGTCTTCTGGATCTCGCTGGTGCCTTCGCCGATGAGCAGGAACGGCGCTTCGCGCATGAGCCGTTCGATCTCGTATTCCTTGGAGTAGCCGTAGCCGCCGTGGATGCGGAAGCTGGCCTGGGTGACCTCCGAGCAGTACTCGCTGGTGAGGTACTTGGCCATGCCGGCCGCGACGTCGTTGCGTTCGCCCGAATCCTTCAGGCGCGCAGCGTTGACCATCATCAGGTGGGCTGCCTCGACCTTGGTGGCCATCTCCGCGAGGGAGAACCCGATCGCCTGGTGCTGTGCGATGGGCTTGCCGAAGGTGGTGCGCTGCTGGGCGTACTGCGCGGCGAGCTCGAACGCGCGGATCGCGACACCGCACGCGCGGGCCGAGACGTTGACGCGGCCGACCTCGACGCCGTCCATCATCTGGAAGAAGCCCTTGCCGGGGACGCCGCCGAGAATGTCGGTGGCCTTGGCCTTGTAGTTGTCGAAGATGAGCTCGGTGGTGTCGATACCCTTGTAGCCCATCTTGTCGATCTTGCCGGGGATGGTGACCCCGGGGACGACCTCGCCGAATCCGGCGGGCTTCTCGACCAGGAAGGTGGTCAGGTTCTGGTGCGCCTTCTCGGCGCCCTCCTCGGTCTTGACCAGCGCGGCGACCAGTGTCGAGCTGCCGCCGTTGGTCAGCCACATCTTCTGGCCGTTGATGACGTAGTCGCCGCTGTCGTCGCGCTTGGCCTTGGTGCGGATCGCGGCGACGTCCGAGCCGAGTTCGGGCTCGGACATGGAGAAGGCACCGCGGGTCTCACCGGTGGCCATCTTCGGCAGGTAGTAGTTCTTCTGCTCGTCGGTGCCGTGCTGGCGCAGCATGTACGCGACGATGAAGTGGGTGTTGATGACGCCGGAGACGCTCATCCAGCCGCGGGCGAGTTCCTCGACGCACAGCGCGTAGGTGAGCAGCGACTCGCCGAGGCCGCCGTACTCCTCGGGGATCATCAGGCCGAACAGGCCCATCTCCCGCATCTGGTCGACGATCGCCTGCGGGTAGGTGTCCGAATGCTCGAGTTCCTGCGCGTTCGGGATGATCTCGCGGTCGACGAATGTGCGGACGGTGTCCAGGATTTCGGTCTGGAACTCGGTCAGGCCGATCGTCTGGGCGAGGCGGGTCATGCGTGATCCTTCTGGTTGATGCGGACGGTGCCGGCTGCGGCGAGGGCGTCGACCTCGTCGCCGGTGAGACCGAGGTGCTCGACGAGCACGTCGGCGGTGTCGTCACCGTTGGCGGGAGCAGGGCGGACGGCCGGGTACCCGCCGTCGAACGACATGGGTACGGCGGCCGCGGAATAGGTGCCGATGCGCGGCTGCTCGAGCCGCTGGAACATCGGATTGTCTGTGACCCGGGGGTCGGCGGCGAGCTCGGCGAACGTGCGGTAGCGCTCGTGCAGGATGGAGGTTCCGTCGAGCGCGGCCTCGACCTCGGCGGCGGTGTGGGCACCGAACCACCCGGCGAACAGGCCGCCCAGCACCGCACGGTGCTTGTAGCGTTCGCCCTCGATGCGGAAGTCGGCACCGAGCGCGGCTTCGACGGCGGCGACGGCCGCGGTCGTGCCGGTCAGTTCCGTCAGGTCGCGGAAGTGCCGCGGGGTCAGCGCGACGATCATGAAGCGGGCGCCGTCCGAGGTTGCGAAGTCGCAGCCGTAGGTCCCGTAGACGGCGTTGCCGACGCGGCCGCGTCCGGTCAGGCCGAGCTGCGCCTCGGCGATGTAGCCGAGATTGCCGACCGTCGCGAACGCGACATCCTCCAGCGGCAGAACGATCTTGGTGCCCGCTCCGGTGACCTCGCGGCGGTACACCGCGGACGCCACCGACAGCGCGGCGTACAGACCGCACGAGACGTCCCACGCGGGCAGCACGTGGTTGACCGGGCCGTCGAGATTCTCCGGGCCGGTGACCTGCGGGAAGCCGGCGGCGGCGTTGACGGTGTAGTCGACGGCGCCGGTGCCGTCGGCACGCCCGAGCACCTGTACGTGGATCAGGTCGGGACGGATCGCGGCCAGGACGTCGTAGTCGAGCCAGTCGCGGCCGGCGGCGTTGGTGACGACGATCCCGGCGTCGATGATCAGGTCGCGGATCAGCTTGTGCGCGTTCGGATCACGGAAGTCCGCGGCGAAGGAGCGCTTGCCCTTGTTCAGGTTCGCCCAGTAGATCGACTCGCCGTCCTCGGTCAGCGGCCACCGCTTGTAGTCGGCGGCTCCCCCGATCGGGTCGATGCGGATCACGTCGGCGCCGAGGGCGGCGAGGGTCATTCCGCACAACGGCGCGGCCACGAAGCTCGACACCTCGATCACGCGCACACCGGCCAGGGGTGCCGTGGACGAAGGGAGCTCGTCGGTGGAAGCGGTGGAGTTCATGCGTTGCCTGTCCTCGTCACGAGGTCCGGGCACACCTGTCCCGAACCGATTGCCACGTCAGAATGCAACACATCTCACCTACGGAACCAGGACCGTTCGGCTATCGGACGGTTAGCGCACACCAATGAGCTGATCGTCGAACTGAGCGCGGTTCACAACCGCTTTCGGTCCGGTTGTGATCTTTCATAGGTACGAGTGATCGATCCGTTCACATACGGCTCTTTGCGGTCCGTGAGATGGGTCACGTTCAATGTGTACGACGCCAGGCGTGATCTTCCACGTAGAGGCCGGGGCAGGTCCCCGCTTCCCACCCTCCGAGTTCTGAAGGGACTCCCCAGTGACTACAGGCGAAATCGTCAACGGCAGATCGGACACTCCCGATGCCGCGGGAACGAAGGCATCCGCCTTCAAGGTGACCGCGGGCCGCGCATGGGGGATGACCGGGCTGGTCATCTTCCTCTACGTCGTCAACTACGCGGACAAGGCCGTCCTCGGCATCATCGCGAAGCCGCTGAAGGAAGACCTCGGCCTCACCTCGTCGCAGATCGGCCTGGTCGGTTCGCTCTTCTTCGTGACGTTCACGATCGGCGGGTTCCTCGCAGGCCCGCTCAACAAGTACCTGACCCTGCGGTGGGCGCTGCTGGCACTCGGCCTGATCTGGTCGGTCGTCATGCTCCCGCTCGTCGTCTCGGCGTCGCTCGGATTGCTGATCGTGTGCCGCATGCTCCTCGGCCTGGCCGAAGGACCGAGCTCGGCACTCATGCATGCCGCGACCTACTCGTGGCACCCGCCGGCCAAGCGTGGTCTGCCGGGCGCGTTCCTCGCCGGCTCGGCGTCGGTTGCGAAGATCGCCCTCGCCCCCGTGCTCACGTACATCACGGTCGAGTACGGCTGGAAGATGGCGCTGATCGCGCTCTCGGTCCTCGGTGGCGTGTGGGTCCTGTCGTGGCTGTCGGGCTGGAAGGAAGGTCCCTACACCGCGAAGGTCGTCAAGGGTGGTGACGCCGCGAGCGCATCCACCGAGCCGTCCGTCCCGTGGACCAAGATTTTCCTCAACCGCACGTTCGCGAGCTGCGCACTTCTGATCATCGTTGTCTACGCGCTGACCACCGTCGTCCTGACCTGGCTTCCCTCGTACTTCCAGGACGGCCTCGGCTACAGCCAGCTCCAGGCCGGTTCCATGTTCGCCTTCCCGTCGATCGTCGGCCTGTTCCTCATGATCGTCTCGGGTTCCGTCACCGACCGCCTGGCCGGCAAGGGCACCAGTTCCCGGGTCGTCCGCATCATCGTGCCGTGCGTCGGCGTGCTCATCTGCGGTGCCGTGCTGGTCTTCCTCCCCTACATCGGGACGCCGGCCCTCGCTGTCGCCGCGGTCTCCATCGGCTACGGCTTCGGTGCGATCGTGTTCCCGCTGATCAACGCCGCGATCTCGGAGCTGTGCCCGCCGCAGCAGACCGCGGGCACCATGGGTGTGTTCCTCGCGCTCATGGCGATCGGTGGCCTGGTCGCCCCGTACGCGACCGGTGTCATCGTCGACAACGCCGCGACTCCGGCCGAGGGTTACGCCACCGCGTTCCAGGTCATCGGTGTCCTCGGTGTGATCGCCGCGGTGCTGGTGCTGGCGCTCGCGAACCCCGATCGCGACCGCAAGCTGATCCGCAGCGAGGCCTGACGAAAGTAGTGGCATAGCTTCCACCTAACGGAAGCTTCCGCCGAAAGACTTTCCCTCACCGGCCGGGTGCGTGGTCTCCTCGAATGTGAGGACCACCACCCGGCCGGTCATCGTTTTCCCTTCGCCACGGTTGCCCGGCAACCGTGTCCCCGCAACAGCAAAGGACCGATTCGCATGCGCGATGCCGTGATCGTCGACGCCGTCCGGACCCCCATCGGGCGTCGCGGTGGCGCACTGTCCGAGATCCACCCCGTCAACCTGTCCGCACACGTGCTGACGGCGCTCGCCGAGCGGACCGGCCTCGACCCGGCCACCATCGACGACGTCGTGGTCGCCGGTGGTGTCGAGTCCATGAGCCGCGTGCCGATGGGCAGCGCCAGCAAGGACGGCCAGCACTTCCCGCAGAACGTGCGCGACCGCTTCGGTGTCGAGGGCTTCAGCCAGGGCATCGGCGCCGAGATGATCG
>NZ_JADZGH010000088.1:0-7794 GCF_015865005.1 Rhodococcus sp. CX | reverse complement strand
CCGCCGCGGCCACCGATGCGGGCGCCTTCACCGGCCAGATCGCCCCCGTCGGCGACTTCGCCACGGACGAGGGCATCCGCCGCGGCGGCACCCTCGAGTCGCTCGGCAAGCTCAAGACCGTCTTCAAGGAGGACGGTGTCATCCACGCCGGCAACTCCTCGCAGATCTCCGACGGCGCAGGCGCCCTGCTCATCACCAGCAGCGAATACGCTGCGGCGCAGGGCTGGACCCCGCTCGCGCGCATCCACACCGCCGTCGTCGCCGCCGACGACCCGGTCGTCATGCTCACCGGCCCGATCCCCGCGACCGAGAAGGCGCTGAAGCGTTCCGGTCTGTCCATCGACGACATCGGCGCCTTCGAGATCAACGAGGCGTTCGCCCCGGTGCCGCTCGCGTGGCAGGCCGAGACCGGCGCCAAGCTCGACCGTCTCAACCCGCTCGGCGGTGCCATCGGCGTCGGCCACCCGCTCGGCGGCTCCGGCGCGATCCTCATGACGCGTCTCGTGCACCACATGCGCGACAACGGAATCCGCTACGGCCTGCAGTCCATGTGCGAGGCCGGCGGCATGGCCAACGCCACCATCCTCGAACTCCTCTGACCTGACCCGCATCGACCGAAGGAAATCGAACACCATGGAACTCAAGGGACTTTCGATCGCGATCACCGGAGGCGCCTCGGGCCTCGGCCTCGCCACCGCGCGCCGCGTCCTCGACGCGGGCGGCACCGTCACCCTCATCGACCTGCCCACCTCCAACGGCGCGGACGTCGCGGCCGAACTCGGTGACGCTGCGGTCTTCGCCCCCGCCGACGTCACCGACGCCGACCAGTTCGCCGCCGCCCTCGACGTCGCGCACGAGCGCGGCGGGCTGCGCGGCGTCGTCCACTGCGCCGGTGCCGGCCGCAAGATGCGCGTGCTCGACAAGGAAGGCAAGGCCGGGTCGCTCGAGGACTTCGAGTTCGTGATCCGTCTCAACCTCATCGGCTCGTTCAACGCGCTGCGTCTCGGCGCCGAGCGCATGGCGCAGCTCGAGCCGATCGACGGTGAGCGCGGCGCGGTCGTCATGACCGCTTCGGTCGCGGCGTTCGAGGGCCAGATCGGGCAGATCAACTACTCGGCGTCGAAGGCCGGCATCGTCGGCATGACGATCGTCGCCGCCCGCGACCTGGCCAGCAAGGGTATCCGCGTCAACACGATCGCCCCCGGCATCATGGACACCCCGCTGCTCGCCCGCCTGCGCGAGGACGTGCGCGCGTCGCTCGAGGCGACCGTCCCGAACCCGTCCCGCCTGGGCCGCCCGGACGAGTTCGGCCGCCTCGCGGCGTCGATCCTCGAGAACGGCTACATCAACGGTGAGACGATCCGTCTCGACGGTGCCATCCGCATGGCTCCTCGGTAAACGGCTGTTTAGCAATGGATCTCAGCACTCTTACCCAGATGCACCTGACCTACCCGCAGGTCTCCGTCGCCGTGTGGGCGCAGAGCATGGGTGCTCGCTACGGGGACCGGCTCGCCATCGTCGACGGTGACCGCACCTGCACGTACCGCGAACTCGACGAGCGGTCCGCGCAGTTCGCGAGCGCGCTCGCCGCGTCCGGTGTGCGGCCGCGAGATGTGGTGCTGCTGCACATCGGCAACTGCATCGAGTTCGTCGTCGCCTACTACGGCACGCTGCGGGCCGGTGCGACCGTCACCCCGGTCAACCCGCTGCAGCCGCTGCCGGGTCTGCGTCGCCAGATCGAGGAGACCGGCGCGGTCGTCGGTGTCAGCCAGCCCGCGCAGGCACAGACCCTGCGGGACGCCGCGGCCGGTACGTCGCTCACGACGGTGGTGGTCGCCGGTGACGGGGTCGTCGCGGACGGCCCGGTCGTCGGGTTCGACGCGTTCCTCGCCGGGAAACCCACCGAGTTCGCGGCGGCCGAGGTCACCGGCGACGACGTCGCGCACCTCGCCTTCACCGGCGGTACGACCGGCATCTCGAAGGGCGTGCGGGTACTGCACCGCAACGTCGTCGGCAACGTCACCCAGATGTGCGCGTGGCGCGCGGGGCACGCCGTCCGGGAGACCCCCGACGGCCTGGTCACGCTCGAGCCGATCGAGGAACTCGACATCTACGGCGTCCAGCCCGGCACGGGCTCGACGGTCGTGGTGTCGCCGCTGTTCCACGCGCACGCGCTGATCAACACGTCGTTCCTGCTGATGTGCGGATTGACGCAGGTGATGGCCGGCCGTTTCGATCCCGCGCGCATGCTCGAGCTCATCGAGAAGCACGAGGCGAGCTACATCACGGGCAGCCCCGCGATGTGGCATTCACTGGCCACCCATCCGGATGTCGCCACCCGCGACACCTCGACGGTGCGGGTCGTCTCGTCCGGTGCCGCGCCGATCGACCGCGGCACGCTCGAAGCGCTGGTCACGGCGTTCCCCAATGCGCGGGTCACCGAGGGCTACGGCCTGACCGAGGCGACGTGTGTGGTCACGGCCAACCCGCTGGGCGTCGGCACGGACTACCGCCTCGGCAGTGTCGGGATCCCGATCTTCGACACCGAGGTGCAGATCCGCGCGCAGGGCACCACGACCGAGGTCGGTCCCGGGGAGCACGGTGTGCTGTGGGTCCGAGGACCGCAGGTCACCGACGGCTACCTGAATCATCCCGACATCACGGCGCAGCAGTACGTCGACGGATGGCTCGACACCGGTGACATCGCCTACAAGGACGAGGACGGCTACGTGTTCATCGCGGACCGCGCGAAGGACATGCTGATCTACAAGGGCTACAACGTGTACCCGCGTGAGCTCGAGGAGATCCTGGTGTCGCACCCGTCGGTGTCGACGGCCGCGGTGATCGGCCGCGACGCCGGCGCGGTCGGGCAGGAGCCCGTCGCGTTCGTGGTCCCGCGTGACGGCGCCGACGTCGACGAGGCTCAGCTGATGGCGTTCGTCGCCGAACAGGTGTTGCCGTACAAGAAGATTCGCGATGTCGTGGTGGTGGATGCGCTACCGACGTCGGCGGCCGGCAAGATCCTCAAGACGGATCTGCGGTCGCGACTGGCGGAGGTCGCGCTGCCGAGCTGACGACGAACCCCCTCCCTCGTATCCGATCCCGTGTATCCGAGCGAACGGCACGCTCGGTCGGTTGAAGGAGACGAGCGGTACATTCGCTCGGTCACGGGGGAGGGTTACCCGACGATGCAGACCGGTGGCGGCGTCCCTCGATGGGACGCCGCCACTCGGCGTCTGCGGCGCCGCCTCGCGGGATTCGGGTGCTGCGGTGCTGATCACGGCCGACGAGGAGACCGCCGTGTTCCCCCTCATGGGAAATTACCGTACATTATTCCTCTAAAGTAAGCCTTAGCTGATTTGAGGACGAGATGAGCGACGACAAGAGCACCGCAGGATCCTCGGGAGAACTCCCCCTCGCCGAACGCGACGCCGCACATGTGCCGGGGCACTGGCTGCTTGCACGTCTGGGCAAGCGCGTCCTGCGCCCGGGCGGCAAGGAACTGACCGAGCGGATGCTCGCCGACGCGAAGCTCGTCGGCGCCGACGTCGTCGAACTCGCTCCCGGCCTCGGCCGCACCGCACAGGACATCGTCGCTGCCGGACCGAAAAGCTACGTCGGCATCGAATCCGACCCGAAGGCAGCCGATCTCACGCGCCGCGCGATCGCCGGCAACGGGACGGTCGTGTCCGGTGACGCCGCAGAAACCGGTCTCGACGACGCGTCGGCCGACGTCGTCGTCGGCGAGGCCATGCTGACGATGCAGACCGACAAGCACAAGGCGGAGATCGCCGCCGAGGCGCATCGCGTGCTGCGCGACGGAGGCCGCTACGTCATCCACGAACTCGCGATCGAACCGGACAACGTCGACGACGAGGTCAAGACCGAGATCCGCAAGACGCTGGCCCGTTCCATCAAGGTCAACGCCCGCCCGCTGACGGCGCAGGAGTGGAAGGACCTGCTCGTCGATGCCGGCTTCGAGGTCGACGTCGTCGGGTTCGCCCCCATGAAGTTGCTGGACCCGTCGCGGATCGTCGCCGACGAGGGTCTGCTCGGCACCCTGAAGTTCGTTTCGAATGTGCTGCGCGACTCGGACGCTCGCGCCCGGGTGCTGCAGATGCGGTCCACGTTCACCAAATACCGCAACCATCTCGTCGCGATCGAGGTCGTCGCCCGCAAGAAGGCCGCCTGACGCTCTCTCCAGCAGATCGTTAACTCCAGCGCACCTGCCCGGTGACCGGCCGGTGAACCGAGCGGGAGGTTGTGCGCAAAAACTTCGAGAATATCGCACACAACCTCCCTCTCGGTGGACTCTCAGCGTCCGCGTACAGACGCGAGATCGGAACCGGTGCCGGGTTCGGTCATCGCGATCGCGGTCATGATGTCACCGGAGACGAACCTTCCCTACACGACACAGCCCCGGCGCCATCCGCGTGAGCGGACAGCTCCAGGGCTGTGTGTTGTTCTGTTACAGCGGGATTCAGCCGCGCTGGGCCTGCTTGACGAGCCCGCCGCCGATGATCAGGCGCTGGATCTCGCTGGTGCCCTCGTACAGGCGCAGCAGGCGCACGTCGCGGTAGATGCGCTCGACGGGAACCTCGCGCATGTAGCCGGTGCCGCCGTGGATCTGCACCGCGAGATCGGCTACCTTGCCGACCATTTCGGTGCAGAACAGCTTCGCGACCGACGGTGCGATGCGGCGGTCGGTCTCCTCGACCCACGCCTTCGCGGCGTCGCGGACGAGCGCGCGACCGGCCATCACTCCGGTCTGCTGATCGGCGATCATCGCCTGCACCAGCTGGAAGTTGCCGATCGGGGTGCCGCCCTGGGTTGCGGTGGCCGCGTAGGCAACCGACTCGTCGAGCGCGCGCTGCGCCTGACCGACGGACAGCGCGGCGATGTGCACGCGACCGCGGGCGAGCGAGACCATCGCGGCCTTGTAGCCGACGTCCTCGCTGCCACCGACGAGCGCGGAGTTCGGCACGCGCACATCGGTGAACGCGACGTCCGCGGTCCAGGCGCCTTCCTGGCCCATCTTGGCGTCCTTGTTGCCGACCTGCACACCCGGAGTGTCCGCGGGCACGAGAAACACGGCGATGCCGGTGCCGTTCTCGTCGGCCGGACGGGTGCGGGCGAACACGACGAACAGGTTCGCCAGCGGCGCGTTGGTGATGAAACGCTTCTCGCCGTTGATCACCCAGTCGTCGCCGTCGCGCACGGCCTTGGTGCGCAGGCCCGACGGGTTGGACCCGGCGCCGGGCTCGGTGAGCGCGAACGACGCGACGACCTCGCCGGAGGCGATGCCCTCGAGCCACTGTGCCTTCTGCTCGTCGGTACCGAAGTTGACGAGGACCTGCCCGGCGATGCCGTTGTTGGTGCCGAACATCGAGCGCAGCGACAGAGTGGTGTAGCCGAGTTCCATGGCCAGTTCCGCGTCCTGCTGCAGGTTCAGGCCGAGGCCGCCCCACGCCTGGGGGATCGCGTATCCGAACAGGCCCATGTCCTTGGCCGCCTGGCGGATGTCGTCCGGGATCGCGTTGGTGTCGGCGATCTCCTGTTCACGGGGCACCACCACATTGCGCACGAAGGCACGCGTCTGCGCGAGGATCTCCTGGAAGTCGTCGTCGTCGACCTCGGGGGCCGGAACGGACTTGGTGGCTGTCGACGAAGTGGTCATGGCAACAACCATCGATCGTTCCGGGCGGCCTGTCCAATACGAATGGGGTATCTCCACATAGGCACTGTCGATGGTTCCGACGGGGTCGACGGCACGGTTCCGCCGTTATATTCGGATCATCAACTCGTGCGGACTGTCCGCACCTGCCGCTCGTGTGCCTTCCACCGATCCTCTCGGAAGGTCGCATGCCGAAAGGATTCGCATGTCTTTGCTGGAGAACCGTACTGCCGTCATCACCGGTGGGGCCCAGGGCATCGGTTTCGCGATCGCCCAGTCCTTCGTCGAGCAGGGAGCCAAGGTCGTCATCGGCGACCTCGACCTCGATGCCGCGACCGCCGCGGCCGAGAAGCTCGGTGGCCGTGACGTCGCGCGTGCCGTGAAGGCGAACGTCGTCGAGTCCTCCGACTGGGACACGCTCCTCGCCGAGGCCGTCGACGGATTCGGTTCGCTCGACGTCGTCGTCAACAACGCCGGCATCACCCGCGACGCGACGATGCGGACGATGACCGAAGAGGACTTCGACCTGGTGATCGCGGTGCACCTGAAGGGCACCTGGCACGGCACCCGCAAGGCGTCGGCGATCATGCGTGAAGCCAAGCGCGGTGCGATCGTGAACATCTCGTCGCTGTCCGGCAAGGTCGGCATGGTCGGCCAGACCAACTACTCGGCCGCGAAGGCCGGCATCGTCGGCCTGACCAAGGCCGCCGCCAAGGAGATGGCGCACCACGGCGTGCGTGTCAACGCGATCCAGCCCGGCCTGATCCGGTCCGCGATGACCGAGGCCATGCCGCAGAAGGCATGGGACCAGAAGATGAGCGAGATCCCGATGGGCCGCCCGGGTGAGGTCGACGAAATCGCTTCCGTCGCACTGTTCCTCGCGTCCGACATGTCCTCCTACATGACCGGCACGGTCCTCGAGGTCACCGGCGGCCGCTTCATGTGATCGCGTCCCGCGACGCCATCCATCTCCCTCTCGAAAGGTCATCATGCGCGACGTAGTCATCTGCGAACCGGTTCGTACCCCGATCGGCCGCTACGGCGGAATGTTCAAGTCCCTCACCGCAGTCGACCTCGGCGTTGCGGCGCTGAAGGGTCTGCTCGACCGGACCGGGATCGCACCGGACGCGATCGAGGACGTCATCCTCGGCCACTGCAACGGCAACAGCGAGGCCCCCGCGATCGGTCGCGTCGTCGCGCTCGACGCCGGACTGCCGATCACCGTGCCGGGCATGCACATCGACCGCCGCTGCGGGTCGGGTCTGCAGGCCGTGATCCAGGCCGCGCTCCAGGTGGGCAACGGCGACAACGACGTCGTGGTCGCCGGTGGCGCCGAGTCGATGTCCAACGCCGCGTTCTACTCCGTCGACATGCGCTGGGGCGGCGCCCGCACCGGTGTGCGGATGCACGACGGTCTGGTCCGTGCTCGCGAGACGGCCGGCGGCAAGTTCTACCCGGTGCCCGGCGGCATGATCGAGACCGCGGAGAACCTGCGCCGCGAGTACTCGATCTCCCGCGCCGAGCAGGACGAGCTCGCCCTGAACTCGCACCTGCGGGCCGTCGCCGCCCAGAAGAACGGGATCCTCGCCGAGGAGATCGTCCCGGTGACCGTGACCAGCCGCAAGGGCGACCAGGTCATCGGCACCGACGAGCACCCGCGCGCCGACATCAGCCTCGAGTCGCTCGCCGCGCTCAAGCCGATCATGGGCAAGCAGGACCCCGAGGCGACCGTCACCGCCGGCAACGCCAGCGGCCAGAACGACGCCGCGTCGATGGCGATCGTCACCACCCCGGAGAAGGCCGCCGAGCTGGGGCTGACCCCGCTGGTGCGGATCGTCTCGTGGGGTCTGGCCGGCGTCGCACCGAAGATCATGGGCATCGGCCCGGTCCCGGCGACCGAGAAGGCGCTCGCGAAGGCGGGCATCACCCTCGCCGACGTCGACGTGATCGAGCTGAACGAGGCCTTCGCGGCCCAGGCGCTCGCCTGCACCCGCGAGTGGAAGTTCACCGAGTCGGACTTCGAGCGCACCAACATCCACGGTTCCGGCATCTCGCTGGGCCACCCGGTCGGCGCGACCGGTGGGCGCATGCTCGCGACCCTCGCGCGTGAGCTGCACCGC
>NZ_JADZGH010000087.1:31947-34885 GCF_015865005.1 Rhodococcus sp. CX | reverse complement strand
CGACTCGTCGATGCTGCATGACCCCCGACGAACTTCTGACCAGGACCACTTAGGTGGAGTGTCCCGACAGAAGCTGGGCGCAGCGCAGGAGCCCGATGTGGCTGTACGCCTGCGGATGGTTGCCCAGGGCCCGTTCGGCGACCGGGTCGTACTCCTCGCTGAGCAGACCGGTCGGTCCGGCCGCCGCCACGAGCTGTGCGAACAGGGCCTCCGCCTGAGGGCGGGCGCCGACCAGCAGATAGGCCTCGACGAGCCACGCGGCACACAGGTGGAAACCACCCTCGGTGCCGGGCAGTCCGTCCTCGTGCCGGTACCGGTACACCGTCGAGCCGCTGCGAAGTTCGGCCTCGGTCGCGACCACCGTCGCGTGGAACCTCTCGTCGCTCGGATCGACCAGCCCGGTCAGACCGACGAACAGCGTCGCGGCGTCGAGGTCGGTGCCGTCGTAGGCGGCGGTGTAGGAGCGGACGTCTTCGTTCCAGCCCTTCTCCCGCACCTCGTCGGCGATCTCGTCCCGCAGTTCCGTCCACCCCTCACCGGCGGTGCGGCCGAACTTCGCGGCCAGCGTCAGGGCCCGGTCGACGGTGAGCCAGCCCATCACCTTCGAGTACACGTGGTGCCGCGGGTTGTCGCGGATCTCCCAGATGCCGTGATCGGGTTCGAACCACCGCCGCTGCACGGCGGTGACCATGGCGCACACCAGGTCCCAATCGCGGTCGGTCAGCGCTTCGGCGTGCGGGATGCCGCGTTCCTCGCGTCGGTGCGCGAGAGCCGAGATCAGGTCGACGATCGGCCCGAACACGTCGAGCTGCACCTGCTGGTTGGCGGCGTTGCCGACCCGCACCGGCCGGGATCCGGCGTAGCCGGGCAGATTGTCGAGCACCGCCTCGGGCGGAAGCGGGCCGCCGGCAAGCGAATACAGCGGATGCAGGCGTTCCGGCCCGGGAATCGTCTCGAGCACGCGGTGCACCCAGTCCAGGTAGGCCTCGGCCTCGCCGAGCGAACCGACGCTGACCAGGGCGTGGGCGGTGAGCGCGGCGTCGCGGAGCCAGCAGTAGCGGTAGTCCCAGTTGCGGACGCCGCCGATCTCCTCGGGCAGCGAGGTCGTCACCGCGGCCAGGATAGAGCCGGTCGGCTCGTGGACCAGGCCGCGCAGCGTGAGCGCGGACCGCTTGATGAGGTCCGGTTTGAGCGGCGGCAGGTCGAGTTCCGCGGCCCACTGCCACCAGTACGCCTCGGCCTGTGCACGCCGCTCCACCTCCGGAACCGGGTGAGGTCCCATATCTTCTGTGCCACAACGGAATTCGAGAATGATGTCGTTTTCCGACGGATCGACCACCGCATGAGCGGTCTGCTGTGTTCCGTCGGTGGTGATGTCCCACCGCACGCCGGGGGAGCGCAGCACGTACGGCTCGTTGAGGCCGAACACCCGCAGGCCGTCGTCGACGGCCTCGAGGATGACCTGCCCCTGCCCGAACTCGGGGCGCGGGGCGAACGTGACGACCGCCTTCGCGGTGCCGGTGATGACGCGCGTCAGATCGGTACGGCCGGGTTCGACGTCGTGCGGCAGATAGTCGATGACCGCCAGGCTCGCCCACCGGGTCACCACGGTCATCGTGGAGTCGACGTACCGCTGGCTCAGCGGCAGGGCCTCGCGGAGCGGGCCGATCGTGAAGTGACCGGCGGCCTCCCCGCCGAGCAGATGCGCGAACACCGCGGCCGAATCCGGTTCCGGATGGCACAGCCACGAGATGGTGCCGTCGGGAGTGATCAGGGCCTTGGTCCGGGGACTCGCGAGCATGGTGAGACGCTCGATGCGCGGGGCGTCCGCACCGGACAGCCACGTGCGGCGCTGGTCGAGCAGGAACGCCATGGCCGCGGCGACGTCCTCGGTGCTCGAAACCCGGAACTCGGCGCTGGTCTCGCCCTCGCCGACCTTGATTCCGACATCCGGCCCGTGCAGCGACCGGAACGCCTTCTCGTCGGTGACGTCGTCGCCGAAGAACACCGCCGCGGTCGCCGATTCCTGATGCCGGATGATGTCGAGCGCGCGACCCTTGTCGGTGGGCACCACGGACAGCTCGATCACGGACTTGCCCTCGGTGACCTGCACGCCGGGCAGGCGCGCCAGGTCGGCGCGGACGGTGGCCAGCGCGAGCTCGGCGTCGCGTTCGCTCGCATTGCGCACGTGGAGGGCCGCGCTCGCCGGTTTGATCTCCACGTGCACGCCGTCGTAGAGCCGGGCGACGTTGTCGAGTCCGGAGATGATGCCGCGCAGCAACTCCTTGGCGTCGGTGTCGATGGCGTGCACGAATCCGATGTCGAACTCGGAGCCGTGGCTACCGACCAGCTGGACCTCGGCGGGAAGACGCGACAGCGCTGCCAGGTCCTTGAGGGCGCGGCCGGAGATGACGGCGGCCGACGTCGACGGCAGCCCCGCGAGCGCGCGCAGGGCGCGTACCGATTCGGCGTGAGGGAACGCTTTGTCGGGATCGGCGACGATGGGCGCGACCGTTCCGTCGTAGTCCGACGCCACGAGCAGTCGGGGGGATCGCGCGACCGTGACGAGTGCGCGACGCAGGTCGATCGGGAGGTCTTGGGCGCTCATTCTTCCCACGGTAGGGGAATAGGTCCCGCCCGTCGCTCCGGATGCACGGTTCGGGGCGTGTTCCCGGTTACAGGGCCCGTTCCGGGCGCGCCTAGGAGCCGGCGACGGGCACCTGGGAGGGTCGGCGGGAGCCGTCGCCGAGCAGCAGTTCGACGGTGAGCTCGAGTCTGCGGGCGACGTCGGTCGCCGACGAGCGGCGGGTCAGCCACGCCACGAGATTCGACAGCCACACGTCGCTGATGACGCGCGCGACGGCCAGCTCTTCCTCGGTCGGCTCGCCTTCGTTCATCGCGCGGGCGAACAGCCGGTCCATGAGCTGGCCGACCCGGT
>NZ_JADZGH010000087.1:28818-31937 GCF_015865005.1 Rhodococcus sp. CX | reverse complement strand
TCGGTGAGGAGCGGGTCGCGCTGCATGGCGCGGGTGATGAGGCTCAGGATCAGGTTCATGCGTTCGAGCGGGGTGTGGCCGGGCGGGATCTTGCCCTTGCTGTCGATGCGTGCGAATTCCCGGCCGAGCGCGGACACCAGCAGGTGCACCTTGGACGGGAAGTACCGGTAGAGGGTTCCGACCGCGACGTCGGCGCGCTCGGCGACCGCGCGCATCTGGACGGCCTCGTATCCCCCCTTGGAGGCGAGCGCCAGGGTCGCGTCGAGTATCCGCTTGCGGCGTTCTTTCTGGGCGTTGGAACTGAGGTCGTCCTCGGTGAGGGCGGACAGTGTTCCACTTCCGGTCGAACGCGAGCTGGGCGGTATCGTCATGGACTTTTTCCTCACACCTTGACTCTGAACCGGTGTCATATTAGAACACGTTCTAGACGTTGATGTCATTTTCGAAAGGCGGAGATCCGCTGTGAGTATCGCCACCACCGAGGAGCAGCGGGCTGTCCAGGCCTCCGTGCGTGCTTGGGCGCGCTCCGCGTCTCCGATAGACAAGTTACGCCACCAGCCAGCGGAAATGTGGCAGCAGGGTTGGGGTTCGCTCGCCGAATTGGGCCTGTTCGGGGTGGCCGTTCCCGAATGCGCGGGCGGGCTCGGCGCCACCACGGTGGATCTGGCCGTGATGCTCGAGCAGGCCGCGAACGAATTGGCACCGGGACCGGTTCTCACGACCGCGCTCGCCGCGCTCGTGTTCGGTTCCGGAGGCGACTCCGCCGCCAAGACGGCCGCCCTGCTGAGCGAGGGCACGGTGCCCGTGGCCGCCGCGCTCGATCTCGCGGTCGACGCGACCGACGCCACCGACGGCCTGACCCTCGGCGGCGACGCCGGACCCGCGATCGCCGCGGAACCCGGGGTGGCGGTCCTTGTCCGCCTCGCCGGTGCCGGCGACGAGGAGCGCTGGGCGCTCGTCGACGCCGACAGCCCCGGCCTGCATCTCGAACCCCTCGACACCCTCGACAAGTCCCGCGCGCTGGCGAGAGTGCGGCTCGACTCGGTCGCGGTCACCGCCGACCGTGTCGTGACCGTACGTTCCGGTCTGGTCCGGGACCTGGCCGCGACACTCGCCGCCGCCGAACTCGCCGGCATCGCCGGCTGGGCGCTGACCACCGCGGTCGAGTACGCGAAGATCCGCGAACAGTTCGGGCAGCCGATCGGTGCGTTCCAGGCGGTCAAGCACCTGTGCGCCGAGATGTTGTGCCGCACCGAGAAGATCCGTGCCACCGCATGGGACGCGGCCTCCGCCGCCGACGCCGCGCCGGACGAACTGCCCATCGCCGCGGCCGTCGCGGCCGCCGTCTCGCTCGACGCCGCGGTGCAGACCGCCAAGGACGCCATCCAGGTGCTCGGCGGCATCGGGTTCACGTGGGAGCACGACGCCCATCTGTATCTGCGTCGCGCCGTCGCCACCCGCCAGCTGCTCGGTGGGTCCACGTGGTGGCGTGCGCGGGTCACCGCGCTGACCCGCGCGGGCGTCCGCCGTCACCTCGGCATCGACCTGTCGGAGTTCGACGACGAGCGCGCCCGCATCCGCGCCGAGATCGCCGAGTTCGCCGGTCTTCCGGAACCGGAGCGGCGCAACGCATTTGCCGAATCCGGTTACCTCGCACCGCACTGGCCCGCCCCGTACGGCCGGGGCGCCCGCGCCGCCGAGCAGATTCTCATCGACGAGGAGCTCGCCGCGGCCGGCGTGGAGCGGCCCGATCTGGTGATCGGCTGGTGGGCGGTGCCCACGATCCTCGAGCACGGAACCCCCGAGCAGATCGAGCGATTCGCGATGCCGACGCTGCGCGGCGACATCGTCTGGTGCCAGCTCTTCTCCGAGCCCGGCGCCGGTTCCGATCTCGCGGCGCTGCGCACGACCGCGGAGAAGGTCGACGGCGGCTGGAAGCTGCAGGGGCAGAAGGTGTGGACGTCGCTCGCCCAGGTCGCGGACTGGGCGATCTGCCTGGCCCGCACCGACCGCGACGCACCGAAACACAAGGGCATCACCTACTTCCTGGTGGACATGAAGTCCGCGGGCATCACCGTCTCGCCGCTGCGCGAGATCACCGGCGACGCACTGTTCAACGAGGTCTTCCTCGACGGCGTGTTCGTTCCCGACGACTGCGTGGTCGGTGCGCTCGGCGGCGGCTGGAAACTGGCGCGCACAACCCTCGCGAACGAGCGGGTCGCGATGGGCAGCAAGTCGTCGCTCGGCAAGGCCATCGAGGATCTGATCGAGCTGTCCAGCCCCGGCGACCCGGTTGCCGAGGATCGCATCGCCACCCAGATCTGCGAGGCGATGGCGGGTTCGCTGCTCGACCTGCGCACGACCCTCGCGCAGCTCGGCGGTCAGGATCCGGGTCCGGCGTCGAGCGTGCGCAAGCTCATCGGTGTGCGGCAGCGGCAGGACACCTCCGAGCTGGCGATGGACCTGGCGGGGGAGGCCGGGTGGGTCGAGGGTCCGCTCAGCCGCGAATTCCTCAACACGCGCTGCCTGACCATCGCCGGCGGCACCGAACAGATCCTCCTCAGCCTGGCCGCCGAACGTCTGCTGGGGCTGCCCCGGTGACCGGGACTTGCACTGCTCGGACCCGCTCAGCGGTGCTACAACGTGGCACACGTTCTAATCGAAGGTGGAATTGTGGACTTCGCACGTGACGAGACGCAGGAGGCGGTGGCGGAAGTCGCCGTCGACCTGCTCGCCCGCGACCTGACCGCAGACGACCTGTGGTCCGCGCTCGCCGGCGCCGATCTGCTCGCGCTGGCCCTACCCGAACGCCACGGCGGCGCCGGACTCGGTGTCGGTGAGGTCGCGACGGTACTGACCGAGATCGGCCGCAAGGCCGCACCGGTCCCGGCCCTGGCCACGCTCGGCTTCGGGGTACTGCCCGTCGTCGCGCTGGCCACCGACGAGCAGCAGGACGCGCTGCTCGCCGACGTCCCGGGCGGGGCCGTGCTCACCGCGGCACTGTCCGAGCAGGGCCGGCCGTTCCCGGCCGCGCCGGCCGCGACCGCGGTGCCCGTGGACGGCGGCCACGCGGTCACCGGCTACTTCGTCGCGGTCCCGTATGCCGCGACCGCGCGGCA
>NZ_JADZGH010000087.1:21412-28808 GCF_015865005.1 Rhodococcus sp. CX | reverse complement strand
CGCCGGTGTCGTCGCCGTCGACGCGAGCGCCGACGGTGTCACCGCGACCGCGAGCCCGTCCGCCGCGGGGAGCCCCGAGTTCTCGGTGCGGTTCGACGGCGCGGTCGGCACACTCCTCGGTGACGGCACGGATCCGGCCGCCGACATCGCGGTCCTGTACCGTCTCGCACTCGCGTCGATCGGTGCATACGCTGACGGACTGCTCGACGGGGCAACGGCATTGACCGCCGAACACCTGAGCACGCGACATCAGTTCGGCAAGCCGCTCGCGACCTTCCAGGCCGTGGCCCAGGAGATCGCCGACGTCTACGTCACCGCGCGCACCCTGCACGTCGCGGCGCTCGCGTCGACCTGGCGCGTCGCTCACGACGGGGCCCGTTCGGCGGCGGTGGACGACGATCTGGACGTCACCGCCTACTGGATCGCCGAGGAGCTGCCGCCCGCGATGCGGGTGCTGCACCACCTGCACGGTGGCATCGGGGTCGACGTGACCTACCCGCTGCACCGCTATTCCTCGACCGCCAAGGATCTGGCGCGCCTGATCGGCGGCGCCTCGTACCGACTCGACCTCGTGGGGGCCCGGTGTTCATCGATCTGACCGACGAGCAGCGCGCGCTGCAGGCGGAACTGCGAACCTACTTCGCGGATCTCATCTCCCCGGAGGAGGCCGCGATCATGCGCACGGAGCGGCACGGCCCCACCTACCGTGAGGTCATCCGCCGCATGGGCAAGGACGGCTGGCTCGGCGTGGGCTGGCCGAAGGAATTCGGCGGCCGCGGGTTCGGCGAGATCGAACAGCAGATCTTCGCCAACGAAGCGGTGCGCGCCGACGTCCCGCTGCCGAGCGTGACGCTGCAGACCGTCGGACCGACCCTGCAGGTGTACGGCACCGAGGAGCAGAAGCGGAAGTTCCTGCCCGCCATCCTCTCCGGCGAGGTGCACTTCGCGATCGGCTACTCCGAACCGGAGGCCGGCACCGACCTGGCCGCGCTGCGCACCAGCGCCGTGCGCGACGGCGACACCTATATCGTCAACGGCCAGAAGATCTTCACCACCGGCGGCCACGACGCCGACTACATCTGGCTCGCGGTGCGTACCGGTCCCGCCGACTCGCGGCACCGCGGCATCTCGATCCTCATCGTCGACACCACCGATCCGGGTTTCAGCTGGACCCCCATCATCACGTGCGACGGTGCCCACCACGTCAACGCGACCTACTACAGCGATGTGCGGGTCCCGGCGAACATGCTTGTGGGAGAAGAGAACAAGGGCTGGAAGCTGATCACCACCCAGCTCAACCACGAGCGCGTCATGCTCGGACCGGCCGGCAAGGTCGGCGGACTCTACGATCACGTCGCTGCGTGGGCGAAGACGCACGATCTGCTGGGCGAACCCGACGTGCGCCGCGCGCTCGGGGAGATGCACGCGACCTTCCGCCTCAACGAACTGCTCAACTGGCAGGTCGCGGCCAGCGAATCCGAGGCCGTGGACATCGCGGACGCGTCGGCGACCAAGGTGTTCGCCACCGAACGCATCCAGCGGGTCGGCCGGCTCGCCGAGGAGATCGTCGGGCGCTACGGCGATCCCGCCGATCCCGAAACGGGCGAACTGCTGAGCTGGCTGGACATGCAGATCAAGCGGAACCTCGTCATCACCTTCGGTGGTGGTGTCAATGAGGTGATGCGCGAACTGATCGCGACTGCGGGCCTGGGCATGCCCCGGGTTCCGCGGTGAGGGAAGGGATTTCGATGACGACACCCGAGGAGATCCTCGCCGCCGCGGAACGGGTTCGCAGTGACGGGCCGTCGAAGCCTCGCGCCGGACGCGACCCGGTGAACATGCCGATGATCCGCAACTGGCTCGAGGCGATCGGCGACGAGAACCCGATCTACACCGACCCCGACGCCGCGGTCGCGGCCGGGCACGGCGGGTTGGTCGCACCGCCGGCGATGGCCCAGGTGTGGACGATGCGCGGACTCGGCGCCAAGCGCGAGGAGGACGATCCGCTCGGCCGGATGACCAACATCCTCGACGAGGCCGGCTACACCTCCGTGGTCGCGACGAACTGCGACCAGATCTACCACCGCTACCTGCGGCCCGGTGAAGAGGTCACGATCGAGTCCACCCTCGAGGACGTGGTGGGCCCGAAGAAGACCGGTCTCGGCGAGGGCTGGTTCTTCACGACCCGCAACATCTGGAAGGTCGGCGACGAGATCGTCGCCGAAATGCTGTTCCGCATCCTGAAATTCGCGCCACCCGCCAAGGAAGCGCCTGCGGCCGCGGCCGCACCGGCGGTGCCGGAGGACCTCGACTCGACCCGGCTGCTGCGTCCCTCCGCGTCGCCGGACTCGCAGTTCTTCTGGGACGGAGTCGCCGCGCACGAGCTGCGCATCCAGCGCCGGCCGGACGGGTCCCTGCAGCATCCCCCGGTTCCCGCGCTGTGGCTCGACAAGACCGAAACCACCGACTACGTCGTGGCATCCGGTCGCGGCACCGTCTTCAGCTACGTCGTGCACCACGCACCGAAGGTGCCGGGCCGGTCGCTGCCGTTCGTCGTGGCGCTGGTCGAGCTGGAGGAGGGCAGCGGGGGCGAGCGCAGCGACGAGGGAAGTATCCGCATGCTCGGTGAGTTGCGTGGTGTCGATCCCGCCGACGTGCACATCGGCATGCCCGTCGAGGTGACCTACCTCGACTTCCCGGGCGACGACGAGACCGGCGGCGCACCGTGGACGCTCTACGCCTGGACCCCCCGTCAGGAGACCGCATGAACACCGCGACCGTGACCGTGGGCGAGACCCTGCCCGCGCTGTCCATCTACGGCGACCCGACCTTCATCGTGTCGAGCGCGCTGGCCACCCGGGACTTCCAGGATGTCCACCACGACCGTGACCTCGCCCGGAAAAAGGGTTCGAAGGACATCTTCGTCAACATCCTCACCGACACCGGCCTGGTGCAGCGTTACGTCACCGACTGGGCCGGTCCCCGCGCCGTGATCAAGTCGATCTCGCTGCGGCTCGGGGTGCCCTGGTACGCGTACGACACGCTGAGCCTGACGGGCACCGTCGCGTCCGTCGACGACGGCCTGATCACTCTGGACATCGTGGGCAGCAACAGCCTCGGTAACCACATCAACGCCAAGGCCACCCTCGTGATCGGAGGTACCGCATGAGCGGGCTGTCCCGCCGCGCCGCCATCGTCGGCATCGGCGCCACCGACTTCTCCAAGGACTCCGGCCGCAGCGAGCTGCGCCTCGCCGCCGAAGCGGTGCGTGCCGCCCTCGACGACGCCGGGCTGCGCCCCGAGGACGTCGACGGCCTCACCTCGTTCACGATGGACACCAACACCGAGGTCGCGGTCGCGCGGTCGGTGGGGATCCCGAGCCTGAAGTTCTTCTCGCGCATCCATTACGGCGGCGGCGCCGCGTGCGCGACGGTGCAGCAGGCCGCGATGGCGGTGGCCACCGGTGTCGCCGACGTCGTCGTCGCCTACCGCGCGTTCAACGAACGCTCGGGCGCCCGCTTCGGTCAGGTCAACTCGGCGCTGGCCACGCAGGTCAACTCGTCGGGCACCGACAACGCGTTCTCCTACCCGCACGGTCTGAGCACCCCGGCATCGTTCGTCGCGATGGTCGCGCAGCGGTACATGCACGTCACCGGCGCGACCAGCGCCGACTTCGGTGCGGTCGCGGTCGCGGACCGCAAGCACGCCGCCACCAACCCGAACGCGTTCTTCTACGGCAAGCCGATCACGCTCGAGGACCACCAGAACTCGCGGTGGATCGCCGAGCCGCTGCACCTGCTCGACTGCTGCCAGGAGTCGGACGGCGGTGTCGCGATCGTGGTGACCAGCCCGGAACGCGCGAAGGACCTGAAGCAGGCGCCGGTGCTGATCGCCGGTGCGGCCCAGGGCAGCGCGGAGGACCAGTTCATCATGACCAGCTACTACCGCGACGGGTTGACGGGTCTGCCGGAGATGGGGATCGTCGGCAACCAGTTGTGGGAGCAGTCCGGTCTGACGCCGCAGGACATGCAGACGGCGGTGCTCTACGACCACTTCACCCCGTACGTGCTCATGCAGCTCGAGGAGCTCGGATTCTGCAAGCCCGGCGAGGCGAAGGACTTCGTCGCGGACGGTGGCATCGAACTGGGCGGGCACCTGCCGCTCAACACGCACGGCGGCCAACTCGGCGAGGCGTACATCCACGGCATGAACGGCATCGCCGAGGCGGTGCGTCAGATCCGCGGCACCTCGGTCAATCAGGTACCCGACGTCGAGAACGCACTCGTCACCGCGGGCACCGGCGTACCGACCTCGGGGCTCGTTCTGTCCCGCGGATAGCTTCGCCGTCGGTTCGGTGAGTGGGATCGGTTCTGGTGGGACCGATCCCACTCGCGTATCGATGGTCGGGTAGCCGACGCACAGGAGTGGACGTGAACGAATTCGAGGGCAAGGTCGCGCTGATCACCGGCGGGGCGCGCGGGCAGGGCCGCTCGCACGCCGTCGCGTTCGCCGAGCGCGGCGCCGACGTGGTGATCTGCGATCGCTGCGAGAACAGCGACGCGGTGTTCTACCCGCTGGCGACCGACGACGACCTCGCGGAAACCGTGCGGCTGGTCGAGGCCACCGGCCGGCGCGTCATCGCCGAGAAGCTCGACACTGCCGACCGCGGCGCCCTCGACAAGCTCGTCGCTCGCGCCACCGACGAATTCGGCCGCGTCGACATCGCGGTCGCCAACGCCGGGGTCTCCGTCGCGGCGCCTGTACAGGTGATGCCGCAGAACATGTGGGACGAGGCGATCTCGTCGAACCTCACGGGCGTGTTCAACACCATCGGAGCGGTCGCACCCGGGATGATCGAGCGCGGCTACGGCCGGATCGTGACGATCTCCTCGATGCTCGGCCGGGCCGGTAACACGAACATGGCGGCCTACAGCGCCTCCAAGTGGGGTGTCATCGGCCTGACGAAGAGTGCTGCCCTCGACCTCGCGCAGCACGGGATCACCGTCAATGCCGTTGCTCCCGGCAACATCTCGACCCCGATGATCCACAACGACTTCCTGTACGGCATGCTGCGCCCCGACCTCGAGAAACCGACCGCCGAGGATGTGGCCCCGGTGTTCACGTCCCTGCACGCACAGCCGGTGCCGTGGCTCGATCCCGAGGAGATCACCCGGGTCGTGCTGTTCTTCGCCGCCGAGGCCGCCGCACACATCAGCGGCACCGTTCTGCCCGTCGACGCGGGCAACGCTGCACGGGTGACCGGCTGATCTCTTCTGCCGAGCGGTTGTGCCGATCGGTGCGTCGTTCACCGGGCTGCGGCGCCGCGAGCGGGATACCGTAAAGGACGTCGGCGGCGGTGCCGGCACCCGCATTCCGATTGCCGGACGCCCGGCCGAGTGGACCGGAACGAACGGCTCGGCCGCTCGGAGGATCAGCCATGACGCAAACGAACGGGCACGTCGTCCATCACCCCACACACGAGGAGCGCGTCGAGACCGGTCTCGCGGCGCGGCGCGCCACCCCGATCGCCGCACTCGCCGAGGTCTCACCCGACGAGGCGCGCGATCCCATGGCGTTGCTCCAGCGGCAGGCGGCGACCCGGATACCGCAACTGGTCCCGGTCCGGTACGGGCGGATGTCCAGTTCCCCGTTCGCGTTCTACCGCGGCGCGGCCCTGGTGATGGCGGACGATCTGTCGCGCACCCCGAACAGCGGACTGCACTGCCAGTTGTGCGGGGACGCGCACCTGAGCAACTTCGGGCTCTATGCCACACCCGAACGGAAACTCGCGTTCGACGTCAACGACTTCGACGAGACCTATCCGGGTCCGTTCGAATGGGACGTCAAACGGCTTGTCGCGAGCCTCGCGGTCGCGGCCCGCGACAACGGGTTCACCGGTAAGGACCGCAAACGGATCACCCGGGCGTGCGTCGCGGAATACCGCGAGACGATGCTCGCCCAGGCCGAGCGAGGGAACCTCGCGGTCTGGTACGCGCACGTCGAGCCGTCCACCGAACTCGTGGAACTGCGTGACGAACTCGATTCGACGATGAAGAAGCGCACCCGCAAACTCATCGAGAAATCGATGACCCGCGACAGCGTGCAGGCGCTCGGAAAACTCACGACGATCGTCGACGGCAAACGCCGGATCATCAGCGCGCCACCGCTCATCGTCCCGATCGAGGAGGTCTTCGCCGACCTCGACACCGAATTGATCTACAAAGAGCTGCACGAACGCCTCCGGTCCTATCGGTCGACCCTGCAGTGGGACCGTCGCGTCCTGCTCGAGCAGTTCGAATTCGTGCAGGCCGCCCGCAAGGTGGTCGGCGTCGGCAGTGTCGGCACCCGCGCCTGGATCATGCTGCTCCGCGGCCGGGACGACGATGACCCGTTGTTTCTGCAGGCCAAGGAAGCCCAGCGATCGGTGCTCGCAGACTATGTCGACGGCCCGACCTTCGAGAACGAAGGTGAACGCGTCGTCAACGGTCAGCGGCTCATGCAGGCCGCGAGCGACATCTTCCTCGGCTGGCAGGCGGGCGTGGGCGCGGACGGAGTGCAGCGCGACTTCTACATCCGGCAACTCCGCGACGGCAAGGGCTCGGCGGTCATCGAGGCGATGACCCCGACGGGAATGGCGTTGTACGGCAGGTTGTGCGGCCGGGTGCTCGCCTACGGGCACGCGCGGTCGAGCGACCGCGTCGCGATCGCCACCTACCTCGGCCCCGGCACGGAGTTCGACGAGGCGATCGCAGAATTCGCGGAGCTGTATTCCCAGCGCAACAAGAACGACAGAAAGCTGCTCCTCGCTGCGATCGACGCGGGCAGGGTGAGTGCCCGGGCGGGAATCTGAGAAGACTCGACCGCCAATTTTGGCGAACTGCACGGAATTCCGCTGCGCGCGGGAGCAAGATATCCGGAGAATCCTCCGCTGGAGGATTCGTTCGCCCTGCGCACTCGGAAAGGTGCACGTCATGGATTCGTTTTGGGATTACGTGTGGTACACGATCGTAGTGTTCGCCTTCGTGGCGTACCTGATCGTGCTGTTCCAGATCCTGGTCGACCTGTTCCGGGATCACACCGTCTCCGGCTGGGTCAAGGCGGTGTGGGTGATCGTGCTGGTGCTGTTCCCGTACCTGAGCGCGTTCATCTATCTGATCGTCCGGGGCCGGGGCATGGCCGAGCGTGCGCGTGCAGCGCAGGTCGAAGCCAAGCAGGCCACCGATCAGTACATCAGGGAGGTCGCGGGTAAGTCGCCCGCCGAAAGTATTTCGGAGGCCAAGTCGCTCCTGGACTCGGGAGTGATCACCGAGGCGGAGTTCCAGCAGCTCAAGGCTCACGCACTGGGCAGGACAACCACGAGCTGAGGGGCCGGCCGGCCGAACCCGGCGCGCTCACC
>NZ_JADZGH010000087.1:5380-21402 GCF_015865005.1 Rhodococcus sp. CX | reverse complement strand
CGTACCGTTCGGTTCCGTAGATCGACGGAACGTACCGTTCGCTCGGAAAAGAGGGGGAGCGCACGACGAGTCAGCCGGCGAGGATTCGGGCCTTCTCGGCTTCGAACTCGGCCTCGGTGAGCACACCCTGGGCCTTCAGCTCGCCGAGTTGTTTCAGCGCCTCGAGCCGGTCGACGCCACCCGAGGACTGGGGTGGAGGTGGCGGCGGAGGTGCAGCTTGCTGTTGCTGCGCACGGGCGTACTCTTCCTGTTCCTGCCGAGCCCAGCGCTGACCTTGCCGGCGCGAGACACGATTCGACACGGACGTCGCGGTTCCCGCGATCACGGCGGTCCGGGCGACGCCGCGGAGCAATCCGGGCATGGTTCAACCTTTCTCTGGATGTGCGGTTCCTGTCGGCCCTGGAACTCGGTCAGCTCTTGGCTTCGAGCGCGTCGAGTGATGCCAGGATGCCCTGCACCGGCACCCGTCCCGAGGCGACGAGCTGAGCCCCGTTGTGGCGCAACTTTGCCGCCAACGGTGCGGCCCAGGTGTTCTCGTAGATCAGGACGGCCGCCGAGCACCCCGGTTCCAGCGCCTCACCGGCCTCGGCGAGGTCGGTTTCGTCGAGCAGCCCGGAGTACGCTTCGGCGAACAGTGTCACGTCGAAGTCTCCTTGGAGCCCGACGTCGGTGATGTCGATCCCGGACACGGAACCGTCGGCGCCCTTCTGGACGAACTCGAGGTCCAGCACGCGAATGATGCCGCGCTCGACGAGGTCGATCAGCAGGGGCAGGGCGGAGCCGTCCGGAGGCCGGTCGGCGGGAAATTCGATGACGAGATAGTCGATGGGCCCCATCTCGTCGACTTCGGTACCGGTCACGGTGGTCTCTTTTCGTGAGGACGGGTACAGCGTTTCGACCCCCTCGACGATAGCTCTCCGCGCCGGTCTCCGGCCCTGTTTCCGCTGGCAGGCGGGATCTCGTCGGTATCCCGTGGGGGCCGGTGCAATTCCGGGATCGTCGGCACCGCGCGTCGGTCGGGAGACGAGTTCGGGAGTTGATCTTCAAACTCGTGCCGAGAATGCGAACCGCGCGCATACTACCGATACCACTCACCTCGTGAAAGGGACTCCCATGTCCGAAGATGTGCGTGTCAATCCGGAGGCCGGCAGCGTGAAGCAGGGAATCGCTGCGGGCACCTCCATCGGAGCCGCGGTGATCCTCGTGACCCTCGGCATCATCTCCCTCTTCCAGGGAATCGCCGCCGTCGCCGAGGACGAAGTGTTCGTTCGTGGTGTCGAATACATGTACAAGCTCGATTTCACCAGCTGGGGCTGGATCCACATCGTTCTCGGCGTCCTCATGATCCTCGTGGGGATCGCGCTGATGGCGGGCCAGACGTGGGCGCGGGTCACCGCAGTCATCATCGCGGCATTGTCGATCATCGCGAACTTCCTGTGGTTGCCGTACTACCCGTGGTGGTCGATCCTGATCATCGCGCTGAACATCGTGGTGATCTGGGCCGTGTCGACGTGGAACCCCCGAGTCGATTACTACTAGACACACGACGATGACATCGGGTATCGGCCCGACCGGATCGGGGGTCCCGGACGGCCCGCTCGCCTCGGGCGAGCGGGCCGAACTGGAGCGACTGCGCGCCGAGGTCGCGACCCTACGGTCGAAGGCCGCGGAGGTTCCCGCCGCGGGCGCGCCCCCGGAGCGGAAGCCTCGCCATGCGCTGCGATGGACGGCGGTGGCGATCCTGACCGTCCTGGTCGGCGTCCTGTCGATCGCCACGGTGACAGCACGTTTCGTGCGCGGCGAAGTTCTCGATACCGACCGGTACGTCACCACTGTCGCCCCGTTGGCGTCGGATCCGGCGATCCAGAATCAGATCGCCAACTCCGTCACCGACGAGATCTTCGACCGGGTCGACGTCCAGCAGCTCACGGCGGACGCCCTGTCGGCACTCACCGACCTGGTGCCGGCAGCCGAGAACGCGCCGCGTCTCGATCGCGCGATCGACGGGCTGGCGCCGGTGATCGCCGGACAGGCACGCAGTTTCGTCAACGAAACGGTGTTGTCGCTGGTGCGCAGCGATCAGTTCGACGACCTGTGGATCCAAGCGAACCGGGCCGCCCACAACGGGCTGGTCGCGGTCGTGACGGGCGATGTCGGGCCGTCGTCCGTGACGGTGGACGAGTCCGGCACCGTCAGCATCTCGCTGGGGACGGTCATCGACAACGTCAAGGCACGCCTGATCGATCGGGGCTTCACGTTCGCGGAGAAGATCCCCACGATCGACAAGCAGTTCGTCCTCTTCCAGTCACCGGATCTCGTTCGTGCGCAACGCGCGGTGTCCGCGCTGGACAAGGCAGCCGACATCCTGCCGTGGGTCACGATCGCAGCGGCCGTGGCCGCAGTGGTGGTCGCACCGACGGGCCGCCGCCTACGCGCCCTCGCGTTCGTGGGCGTCGCCCTGGCGATCGGGATGTTCGTGCTCGCCGTCGGTCTGATCATCGGGCGCGCAATATATCTCGACCAGATTCCACCGGACGTCCTGTCTCCCGACGCCGCCTCCACACTCATCGACACGGTGCTCGTGCCGCTCCGGGCCGCGCTGCGCGGTGTCGCCGTCCTCGGCCTGGTGATCGCGGTGGCCGCGTACCTGACCGGTGGTTCGGCCTCGGCCACCGCGGTGCGCCGCGGATTCGGTCGCGGACTGGACACCCTGCAGCGAGCACGTCGCACACGCCCGCCCAACGAAGTCGAACTGTGGGTGGCTCGGGCCCGAGTTCCGTTGCGGGTGGCGATCGTTGCGATCGGTGCGGTGCTGCTGATGTTCTGGCGGTACCCCACGGGCATGGTGGTCGTGTGGATCGTGATCGGTGTGCTCCTCGCGCTGCTGGTGCTCGAAGTGTTCGTGCGTCCGGTGCGGATGTGGCAGGAACAGTCCGGTCGCGACGCAGCGGCGGACGTCGACGCAGACGCACCGAGCGGGTGACCGATCGTGTCCGCCGTCGTCGACGAAATTCCGGGCGCGGCACGCTGGTGGGCGCGCGCCGCGGCGCTCTGTGTGCTCGTCGCGATCGTCCTGCCGATCGCCGAGGCGGGTGTGGGCGGTGCGGTGCTGCTCGTGGTCGTGGGAATCGCCGGGGTCGCGATCACCATCGCAGCGATCTACTGGTTCCTGTCCCGGCGTGGCGCGGTGAGGGCGGCGGCGCTCGTTCTCGCCGTCGTCGTGCCGATCGCGGTGCTGGCGCTGTACATCCACCAGAGACACCTGTGGGTCGTGGTCGTCGCAGGGGTTTTCGTGGCACTCGCCCTCGTGTGCGCGCGTGCAGCGCTGCGCATCCACCACGACGAGACCGGGCAGCCCGAATATCCTGCAGCGCCGGTGGAGAAGCCGTTCCTGGTGATGAATCCGCGTTCCGGCGGCGGGAAGGTGGTGAAGTTCGATCTGCAGCGCAAGGCCGAGGCGCTGGGCGCCACGGTGGCGTTGCTCGACGGACCCGAACCCATCGACGTCGAGGCGCTGGCGCTCGAGGCCGTCGCACGCGGAGCCGATCTGCTGGGGGTCGCCGGCGGTGACGGCACCCAGGCACTCGTGGCGGGTATCGCCGCAGCGCACGATATTCCGTTCCTGGTGATCAGCGCCGGGACCCGCAACCATTTCGCACTCGATCTCGGTCTGGATCGCGACGACCCCGCCGCCGGCCTCGACGCACTGCGCGACGGCGTCGAACTGCGTGTCGATCTCGGCGACATCAACGGCCGCACGTTCGTCAACAACGCGTCGTTCGGGGTGTATGCCGACATCGTGCAGAGCCCGAACTATCGAGACGACAAGACCGGGACCGTGCTGGACATGCTGCCGGATCTGCTCGCCGGTGACGGCAGGGCTCGCCTGCGCGCCCGCATCGACGGGGAACTCGTGGACGGTCCCCAGGCGATCCTGGTCAGCAACGGCCCGTACACCACCGACGATCTGGCCGGGATGGGCCGGCGCACCAGGCTGGACCGGGGCCGGCTCGGAGTCGTGGCGATCTCGGTGTCCAGCGCCCGGCAGGCGGTCGGTCTGCTCAATCGGGCGCGCAGCCGAGGACTCGTGCAGCGCACCGCCACCGAGGTGGTCGTCGACGCCGACACCCCCGACATCCCGGTCGGCGTCGACGGTGAGGCCCTGCGACTGCCCACACCGGTCCGGTGCACGATCACCCCGGGTGCCCTGCGCGTGCGGGTTCCCCGGAACCGGCCGGGGGTCCGTCTGGCCGCACCCGCCCTGGACTGGGTGCGTCTGCGCGAATTGGCTCTGCCCCGCCGTCGGACCTCCCCGGTCGCGCGGTGACGCTCCCAGCCCGTGGGGTTCAGGTACGTTCGTCCGTTGGGCAGGGACGAACATCGTCGTGAAGGGGTCAATGTGCAGGTCGAGGGCAAAGTTGCGGTCGTCACCGGGGCGGGAGGCGGCATCGGTGCCGCGATCGCGGGAAGTCTCGTCGCGGCGGGGGCGAAGGTTCTCCTCGCGGACCTAGACGGCGATGCCGTGCATCGGGTCGCGTCCGAACTCGACCCCACCGGGAAGGGTTCGGCACTGGGTGTGCGGGCCGACGTGGCCGACAACGGCGAGATCCGCGACCTCCTCGACCGTGCGGAGCGCGAATTGGGTCCGGTGGCACTGTATTTCGCGAACGCCGGGATCACCGGCGCGCCCGGTCTCGACGCCGACGAATCCGTGTGGGACCGCGCGTTCGACGTGAACATCCGCGCCCACGTGCGCGCCGCACAGTTGCTCGTGCCGAGATGGCTCGACCGCGGCGAGGGCTATTTCGTGTCCACCGCATCCGCAGCCGGCCTGCTGACGCAGATCGGATCGGCCACCTATTCGGTGACCAAGCACGCCGCCGTCGGATTTGCGGAGTGGCTGTCGGTTACATACGGCGACAAGGGAATTCGTGTGTCGTGCCTGTGTCCGATGGGAGTCGAGACCGCGTTGTTGCGGGAAGGGGAGCGGTCCGGGACCGGGCTCGGCGACATGGCGACCCGCGCCGTCACCTCCGCGGGGAAGGTCCTCGAGCCCTCCGAGGTGGCGGAGGTCGTCCTCGCCGCGATCGCGGAGGAGCACTTCCTGATCCTGCCGCACCCCGAAGTGCTCGACATGTACCGCTACAAGGGTGCCGACTACGACCGCTGGATCGCCGGGATGCGACGGTTCCAGGCGAAGCTCGCGGACGGCTGAGCGGCGCCCGCGCAGAAAATCGGTCGCGACTTGTCGGTGTCGTCGGGCAGACTGGGCGGCACACGACGGTCAGGGGAGGGCCGATGGTCGATGCCATAGTCGCAGAAGGATTGATCAAGACATACGGGAAGGTCACCGCGCTCGACGGCGTCGACCTCCGGGTCCCCGAGGGCACGGTGACCGCGCTGCTCGGACCGAACGGCGCGGGCAAGACCACCACCGTGCGGGTGCTGACCACGCTGCTGGTGCCGGACTCCGGTCGTGCCCAGGTCGCCGGCTACGACGTCGTCGCCGACGCCCGCACCCTGCGCTCGCACATCGGGGCGTCCGGCCAGTACGCGGCGGTCGACGAGTACCTGACCGGATTCGAGAATCTGGAGATGGTGGGCAGGCTCTACCACCTCGGCGCCAGACGTAGCCGGGAACGTGCCCGTGAACTGCTCGAACGCTTCGATCTCGTGGAGGCGGGCGACCGCCCCGTCAAGGGATATTCCGGAGGCATGCGCCGACGCCTCGACCTCGCGGGTGCCCTCGTCGCAGAACCCCCGGTGCTGTTCCTCGACGAGCCCACCACGGGTCTCGATCCCCGCGCTCGGCTCGGGCTGTGGGAGGTGATCGAACAGCTGGTGGCGCGCGGCACGACGCTGCTGCTCACCACGCAGTACATGGAGGAAGCGGAACGGCTCGCCGACGAGATCGCCGTGATCGACCACGGCAGGGTGATCGCCGAGGGGACAGCCGACGAACTCAAGAGTCTCGTGGGCAGCGAGCGCATCGAACTGGGGATCCCCGACCAGGCGGACCGCGAGGTCGCCGTGCGGGAACTTGCGTCCGTCGCGGCCGGTGAGATCCAGGTCGACGGTGGCGCGGGAACGCTCACGGTCCCGATCGGGTCGTCCGACGGCGGCGGCGCCGAAGCCCTCGTCGCCGCGCTGGGCAAGCTGTCCGCTGCGGAGGTGCGTGTCGTGGATGTGGCGTTGCGCAAACCGACGCTCGACGACGTGTTTCTCACGCTGACCGGCCACGAGGCCGAGGACGAGAAGGAGGTGGCGCGGTGAACTCGGTGCAGATGGTCGCGTCCGACGGCCTCACCATCGCCAAACGCAACGTCATCAAGATCAAGCGTGTGCCCGACCTGATCGTGTTCACGATCCTCTCGCCGATCATGTTCGTGTTGCTGTTCGCGTACGTGTTCGGCAGCGCCATCGAGATCCCGGGCATGTCGTACCGGGAATTCCTCATCGCGGGCATCTTCACGCAGACCGTGATCTTCGGGTCCACATGGACCGGTCTGGGAATGGTCGAGGACCTGCAGAAGGGCATCATCGACCGGTTCCGCTCCCTGCCGATGGCTCCGTCCGCCGTGCTCATCGGCCGGACCACGACCGACGTGCTCATCAACGTGGTGAGCCTGGTCGTGATGTCGTTGACCGGTCTCGTGGTGGGCTGGCGCATCAACACGTCACTGGGCGAGGCAGCGGCCGGATATCTGCTGCTGTTGCTGTTCGCCTACGCGTTGTCGTGGGTCATGGCGGTCATCGGTATGTGGATCCGCACGCCGGAGGTGTTCAACAACGCGAGTTTCATGGTGATCTTCCCGTTGTCGTTCATCGCCAACACCTTCGTCGACCCGTCGTCGATGCCGCCGCTGTTACGCACGATCGCCGAGTGGAATCCGATGTCCGCGCTGACGCAGGCGGTGCGTGAGCTGTTCGGGAACACGAACCCGATGATGCCGACGCCCGACGTGTGGCCGTTGCAGAACCCGATCCTGGCCTCACTGCTGTGGACGGCTCTGATGTTGATCGTGTTCGTGCCCTTGGCGATCCACCGCTACCAGAAGGCCGTCAGCCGCTGACGCACGCGATCACAGCGGGCTGTCCATCCACGAATACTCCAGGCCGGCCCAGCCGCCGACGAGGCTGAACGTTCCCAGCAGCCACAGTGTCGTGAGCACGACGACGCCGGTGCCGAGCGCACCGGCGCCGCGCACGACCTTCGACTGGCGGGAGAACCAGGCCATGAACCGGTCGTAGCGGGTGCGCACGCCGTGCAGGGTCCGATGCGCCCATGCGAACTCCGAGGCGAGGATGCCGAGCCCGGCGAACACGATCAGCCACCCGGGGCCGGGATAGGGGATCGCGACGACGCCGAGGACCAGCACGATCGTTCCGACCATGGCCACCGTGACCCGGTAGGTCGTGTTCAGGGTGGGTCGTGCCGCGATGTGTTCGCGCAGACGATGCAGGCGGTCCATGATCGACGGCGGCGAGTCCGCTGACTCGTCCCGTTCACTGTTCACGAGCGCTCCGGGCTTGTTTCTCATCGGTCGCCTCGTTCGTTGGCGACCGGGTTCTCAGTCCCACTGTACCGGCGCCCGCTGGGCGCGGACGGGGGCAATCGGGGTGCTGCGGCTACGGCTCCTACCGTGAAGCTCCTGGTCAGCGGCTCAGCGGTGTCGCGCACACCCTCCCAGCCCTGTACTAGGTTTGCCTTCCCTTATAGACTTTCGCGGTGCTTTCCCGTTCCATCGAGCTCGTCGAGTGCTCGCGGGTGCCGTTCGCCTCGGGCCTCGCCGCTCACGGGGAACGGACCGCGCTCATCGTCGACGGCCGCGACATCTCCTACCGTGAACTGGCCGAGCGGGTCGATGCCGTCGCCCGCCGGCTCGGCTCGACCCGCCGCCTCGTCCTGATCACCGGCGCCAATGCCCTCGACCCGATCGTCGCCTACCTGGCGGCACTGGCATCCGGCCATCCGGTGCTGCTGGTGCCCGGCGGCAACGGCGATGCCCTCGCCGGGATGATCGAGACCTATCGTCCCGACGTCGAGGTCGACGACGGCCGTTTCGACGAACTCGCGCCCGGCACGACCCACGATCTGCATCCGGACCTGGCGCTGTTGCTGAGCACCTCCGGATCCACCGGTTCACCCAAACTGGTACGCCTGTCCCACAACAACGTTCAGGCCAATGCGGAGGCGATCGCCGGCTACCTCGGAATCCGGGACACCGACCGCGCCGTCACGACGCTGCCGATGCACTACTGCTACGGGTTGTCGGTGCTGCACAGTCACCTGCTGCGCGGCGCGGGGGTGGTGCTCACCGACCGGTCCGTCACGGAACCGGAATTCTGGGACCTCGTCCGCGACCATCGCGTCAGCGCGCTCGCCGGCGTCCCCTACACGTTCGACCTGCTCGATCGCGTCGGTTTCGCCGACATGGACCTCGAGCACCTGCGCTACGTCACGCAGGCCGGGGGCAGGCTCGATCCCGAGCGGGTACGCGGATACGCCGCGCTCGGACGACGCCGCGGCTTCGACTTCTTCGTCATGTACGGGCAGACCGAAGCCACCGCCCGCATGGCGTATCTGCCGCCGGAACTGACGGCGCAGTATCCGGACACCATCGGCATCCCGGTTCCCGGCGGCTCGTTCCGCATCGATCCGGTCCCCGAGGGTGAGGACGGGGCCGGTGAACTCGTCTACGCCGGACCGAACGTCATGCTCGGCTACGCGACCACCCCCGGCGACCTCGCGTCGGGAAGGGTCGTCGACGAACTGCGCACCGGGGACCTGGCCGTGCGTACCGAGGCGGGGTTGTATCGCATCGTCGGACGCCGGTCCCGCTTCGCCAAACTGTTCGGTCTGCGCATCGATCTGCAGCGGGTCGACGCAGCGCTCGCCGCTCACGGTCTGGTCGCGTGCTGCGCCGGCGGCGACGAGCAGCTGATCGTCGCGGTCGTCGACGCCGACCCGCGGCACGTCCGGGGGCTCGCCGCCCGGGCGAGTGGGCTGCCCGAGTCTGCCGTGCGGGTGGTCCCGGTCGCGGACCTGCCGCGCACCGAGAACGGCAAACCCGACTTCCGTGCCGTCGCCGCCCTCGCCGACCGCGCACCGGACGAACCGCTCGCCGGTGCCGGCCCGGTCGATCTGTCGCGGCTGCGCGCGCTCTACGCGGAGATTCTCGCCACCGACGAGGTCACCGACGACAGCACCTTCGTCGACCTCGGCGGGGACTCGCTCACCTATGTGCGGATGTCGGTGCGGCTCGAGAAGCTTCTGGGGAACCTGCCCGCCGACTGGCACACCACTCCGCTCCGCGAGCTGGCCACCGAGACCCGGCGGCCCCGGCGCGGGTTGCGCACAGTCGAGACGAACGTACTGATCCGTGCGCTGGCAATCGTCTTCATCGTCGGTTCGCATCTGCACCTGTTCGAGCTCGTCGGCGGTGCGCACGTGCTGCTCGCCGCCGCCGGGTACAACTTCGCGCGGTTCAACCTGGCGGGATCGCGCAGCGCCCGGTTCCGGCACACGCTGGCGTCCGTCGCGCGGATCGCACTGCCCAGCATGGTGTGGATCGGTGGGGTCGTGTCCGTCACCGGGATTCATCCGGTGAGCAGTGTGTTTCTCCTCAACGGTGTGTTCGGTCCCGACGCCTGGACCCGCGAGTGGCGGTACTGGTTCGTCGAGGCGCTGGTGTACATCGTGCTCGCGGTCGCCGTGCTGCTCGCGATTCCGTGGGTCGACGAACGAGAACGCCGCTTCCCGTTCGCGTTTCCGCTGGTGCTCGTGGCGGCGGGGCTGCTCACCCGCTACCAGGTGATCGGACCGGACACCCCGACCAGCCAGATCCTCGCGTCGTACGTGGTGTTCTGGCTGTTCCCGCTCGGCTGGGCGGCGGCACGCGCGACCGCCGTGTGGCAGCGGGTCGTGGTGAGTGCGATCGCGCTCGCGACGGTGCCGGGCTTCTTCCACGACGAGCCCGAGCGAACCGCACTGGTCCTCGGCGGATTGCTGCTGTTCGTCTGGATTCCGCGCATGTGGTGGCCGGCGTTGCTCGTCCGCCCGATGGAGGTGCTGGCGAGCGCGTCGCTGTTCATCTACCTGACGCACTTCACCGTCTACCCCTACCTGCGGGACATCGACCCGTGGTTCGCGTTCGGTGCGTCGCTGGTGGTCGGGATCGCCTACCAGCAGCTGTGGGTCGGCCTGGGGTGGCTGTGGGCCAAGTGGCGGTTCCGCTCGTCCGGCACCTCCGCCGATCCCGGCCGGGCACCCACCGGGCGCCCGGCCGGAACAGCGGCCGTCACAGGTACGGACGGGTGATCAGCTCGATCGCGTGACCGGACGGGTCCTTGAAATAGACGCCGCGCCCGCCGTGCTCGGTGTTGGTTTCTCCGGGGCGTTGCATGTGCGCGTCGGCCCAGTGCTCGATTCCGGCGTCGAGCAGACGCCGGTATGCGCGGTCGAACAGCTCGTCGTCGATCAGGAACGCGTAGTGCTGCATCTGGATCTCGACCGGTGGTTCGGCGAACTGGAGCAGCACGCCGTCGTCGAGCTGGATGTTGGTGAACACGCCCCAGGAGGGTGCTTCATCGACTTCCAGTAGCTCGCGGAAGAAACGCGCGGACTCCTCGCGGTCGCGGGAGCCCGGCCCGCGGTCAGCGCTCCACCGGATCGCCTATCCGTGTGTGGCGCAATGCCGTCCCGGTGTTCACACGGGGCACTCTACTCCCGTCAGGCCCAGGCGGCACCGGGTCGCGCAGCGGATCGGCACCGTGCCCCAACTGCCGCTTCGTGTTTCGCATCGGTAAGGACCCCGGTGACGGTGGACGGCGAACAGAACCGATCGCGGCAGGCCGGGTGCCTGCCGCGATCGGGGATGGTCTCGGTCAGTAGGGGAGCGGCGCAGGCTGCCAGGTGGACACCGCCCAGATGACGACGACGTCCAGCGCGATGATCAGGACCGACCACCACGGGTAGTACGGCAACCACATGAAATTCACCAGGATCGACAGTGCCGCGAGAATGATCGCGGCCATGCGCGCCCAGGTCGCTCCCGTCAGCAGGACGAGACCCACGACGATGAGCACCACTCCGAACACGATGTGGATCCAGCCCCACGTCGTGAAGTCGAACTTGAACGTGTACTCCACGCCCACCACGAACAACTCGTTCTCGGCGACCGCGGCGATGCCCTGCAAGAGTTGCAGGATGCCGACGGTCATGAGAATGACGGCTGCCGCGATGGACGTTCCCGCAGCAACTTTCTGTTTGGTGCTTCCCCGATCGACGGGCACATCATCGGACACGGCAGTCACCTTCCAGTCGACTGTGCTTCCCGGAACGCTATTGTGCGCGCCGAGCCGGTCGTCACGGTGCGGTTTCTGTGATCTTCATCCGTTTCCGGGCGTGCGCCGTGCGTTCACGGCAGCAGTGTCACGGCAGTAGCCGGTCCAGGAAGCTGTTGCTGAACACGCGATGCGGATCGAGCCGGTTGAACACCTGCCGTGCCGAATCCCAGTTCTCGTGCGCCGGGACGCCCTGCCGGTAGGTGTCGGGAAGCGCCCCGGCGAGAATCGAATCGTCGGTGTACGGACGCTCGGGCCCGAACGCCCAGCCCTTCGACCATTCGGGGCGGAAGGTGGAATCGCCACCGGCGAAACGCTGCCGCATCCACTGCTCCATCTCGCGGTAGAACGCGAACATGCCGGGGGTGCCCGGGACGCCGAGCACGTTCAGCCAGATGGCGGTGTCCCATTCGGGGTGGTCGGGGCGGGGCCGCATCGCCGAGATCGTCGGTGGGCCCGCCGACGGCACCCGCACGTCGTCGGGCTGATCGAGCCCACAGCAACGGATTTCGACAGGCCCGTTGAGCGGGTACTGCCCCAGCGACCGGTAATGCTCGATCCGTTCGTGGAACCAGTGGGTGAAGTCGTGGATCACGTTGGCGATGTTGGCGCGGCTGGTGAGCACCGCGCCACCGCCCTCGGTCAGCCGGAGCGTGGTGGCCTTGATGTAGAACTGCAGGTCCTTCGACCAGCCCCAGATGTCGCTCGCGTTCGACGCGGCGAGCCCCGCGACCGTCACACCGTAGTAGGCCTGCCCGAACGCCGGTGCGATGGAAGTGTTTCCGGCGGTGATCTGCCCGAGCATGTCGGTGATCGGCTCGGGGACGTTGTCGGAGAACGGATAGTTGTACGGTCCGAAGACCTCGCGGGATTCGGTGGGCTTCTCGGGGGCGATCGACCACACCTTCATCCACGGCTTGTCCGTGAACGGATACCAGATGGCCTCCGCGCGGCCGTCGCTGCGAATGAACGATTCGAACGTGCGGCCGTCGGCGCCGGCCGGCGCGAACAGTTCCCGCCAGTCGATGTCGGTGTAGCTGCGGCAGCGCATCCGCGTGTTCGGACCGGCCTGCATCGTCACCGAGGTGACGAAGGTGCGGCCGAGATTGGTGAGCAGCGCCGTGATGTCGGAGTCGGAGCGGCGGAAGGTGCGCAGACCGTATTCGCTGCCCGTCCACACCACCGCGGTCATCTCCGTGACCAGGTTGCTCAGCGAACCGAACGTGTGGCCCGGCACCGGTTCCTCACCGTCGGCGGGGAGCGCGGCTCCGTGCGCGTCGACGGCGAGCGATCCGGCGATCGAAAGAACGCCCGGCGCGGGAAGATTCGCCCACCCCAGCCCGTGCTCCTGGAGTGCGGTGGTGATCGCGTCGAGAGTGGCTCCGGCGCCGGCGGTCACCGTGGCGGGGTCACCGCCCGGCTGCACGCTCACCCCGTTCAGATGAACCATGGTGTCCGCGAGGATCACCCGGTCCACCGACGCCCCGTTGACGACGGTCAGGGGCGTCCAGCCGTGCATCGCGCCGCGCGGCCGGATCGTGTAACCGTGCGCGTGTGCCCAGTTGGCCAAGCGGACAACGTCTTCCGGGCTCGTCGGCGTACACGTCCAGACGGCGTCCAGCATGATCTCCTTGGACCAGTTCTGATACGCCTGCTGGAACAGTGCGATGCCCTCGGGGAATTGTGGGGGAGCGGGCAGCGTGGCGCCCGACGATCCGAACGGCACAGCACGGGCTGGAGCCCAGCCCCCCAGGGCGGTGGCAGCGAGGGCGCCTGCCCCGGCGGCGAGGAAACCCCGCCGGGACAGACGCAGCGACTCGTCACGAATCGTCATGCAGGATCCGCTTTCTCGATGGGAAAAGGAGATCGAACAGGAGGTTATGCGATGGTGAGAACCACGTCGGCGAGTGCCGGAGCGAGATCGCGTTCGACGACGGCCGCGGTGATCAGCAGTCGATCGCCGTCGCGCCAGATCCGGACGCGCAGCGTCTCGCCCGGGAAGACCACACCGGCGAACCGTGCCCGGAAACCCTTGACGCGGGCGGCATCACCGCCGAGGACGGCGTCGGTCGCCGCCTTGCACACGATGCCGTAGGTGCACAGGCCGTGCAGGATCGGCGCGGGGAAGCCCGCCCCCTTCGCGAATTCCGGATCCGAGTGCAGGGGATTGCGGTCGCCGCACAGGCGGTACAGCAGCGCCTGCTGCGGCAGCGTCGGGACGTCCACCTCGACATCCGGTTCGCGGTCCGGCAGCTCGACGGACTCCGACGGCCCGCGCTCGCCACCGAAACCGCCCTCGCCGCGCGCGAAGATCGACGACCGTGCGGTCCACAGCGGGTTGCCGTCGGGATCCACCGTGGTCGATTCCTGCACGATCACCGCGGCCTTGCCCTTGTCCCACACCTCGGCGATGCGAGTGGTGGTGCGGCCCTTGCCGTCGGCCGGGATCGGCGCGTGCACGACGACCTCCTGGCTGCCGTGCACGACCTTCGCCAGGTCGATCTCGACGCCGGGGAACGACACCTTCGGCGGTTCCACGGCGTGGAAGGTCGCGGCGACGGTCGCGAACGTCGGCAGCACCTGCGACCGGCCGTCGCTGAGGTAGCGCAGTTCGGCCGGGTCGGTGGGGCGGGAGCCTGCGCCGATTCCCAGGTTGTAGAGCTGAACCTCGCTGCTGGTCCAGGAGAAATCCTGGGAGGGCAGTTCGGCGCCGATCGCGACGGAGGGGTCGATGGGCACGCGGGATCCTTTCTGACCGGCCGCTCTCTCGAGCGGCGATGTTGGCGGGGCGCTTCCGGCCTCGGCCGCAGACTAGTGCTGTTCCGCCGTCTCGGCTGCGGGTTCTCCCGTTGACCGGGTTCCCTCGCCCAGGATGTCGAGGACCGCGAGGTAGGCGAACGTCATCGCGGGACCGATGGTCGCGCCGGGGCCCGCGTAGGTGTGGCCCATGACAGGGGCGCTGACGTTGCCGGCCGCGTAGAGGCCCTCGACGACTGTGCCGTCCTCGCGGAGCACGCGAGCGTCGACATCGGTGACGAGCCCGCCCTTGGTGCCGAGGTCGCCGGGCACCACCTTGAACGCGTAGAACGGGGCCTTGGCGATGACGCCGAGGCTCGGGTTCGGCTTGTTCAGCGGGTCACCGTAGTAGTGGTCGTACTGTGATTCGCCGCGACCGAAGTCCTCGTCCTTACCGCTGCGGGCGAAACCGTTGAACCGCTCGACGGTCTCGGTGAGTGCCGCGGCGGGCACACCGATCTTCTCTGCGAGTTCGCTGACGGACCCCGCCTTCACCAGCACACCGGCCTTCAGCCAGCGACCGGGGAAGGGTGTGCGCGGGGTGATGCCGGCGAAGGTGTAGCGGTCGCGGTAACGCTGGTCGAGGATCAGCCACGCCGGGATGTTCTCGCCGGGACCCTCGCCGCGGCCGTGGGTTCCGCCGTACATCGCGTGCGTCGCCTCGACGTACGGCGCGGATTCGTTGGCGAAGCGCTTGCCGGAGCTGTTGACCATGATGCAGCCGGGCAGGCTGCGCTCGGACAGCGCGAACCAGGGCCCGCCGGTCAGCGGGAAGGACGGACCCCACCACGCGTCGTCCATGAAGTCCACGGCGCCCCCGACGGCCTGGCCGGCGCGGATGCCGTCACCGGTGTTGGCCTTGGCGCCGACGGTCCATTCCGTCCCGATCGGGGCACGTTGGTACTTCTTGCGCATCTCGTCGTTGTGCTCGAAGCCGCCGCAGGCGAGGATGACGCCCTTGCGGGCGTGGATGATCCGCTCCTCGCCGTCCGAGACGATCTTGACGCCGCGTACGGCACCGTCCTCGACGACGAGGTCGGTGAGGGCGGTGTTGAGCAGCAGGGGAACGTTCGCGTCGCGGAGGCCGATGCGCAGCCCCGCCATGAGTGCCTGACCGCGGACCAGCAGGTGCTTGCGGGTGAGGTTCGCCCACACGAAGCGCGCGCCGACCCGCATGGCGCGCAGCGGTCCGCGCGGGTTGCGCATCAGCAAGTTCAGCCACTTGTAGTCGGCCTGGGTGATGACGAAGTTCTTCGGGGCCCGCGCGTAGTCCGGTTCGAGCGTGGCGAGATCCGCGCCGAGGCGACGTCCGTCGAACGGGCTGGGCTCGACGGAGCGGCCACCGGCGCGCCCGCCCGGGGCCTCCGGGTAGTAGTCGGAATATCCGGGGACCCACTGCAATTCGAGTGCGCTGTGCTTCTGGACGAAGGACAGCATCTCGGGGCCGCGGTCGATGTAGGTGTCGATCTTCTCGGCGGGCACCACGTCGCCGATGATGCTGTGCAGGTAGGTGCGTGCGGCCTCGGGGGTGTCCGCGACACCGGCCGCCTTCAGTGCGTCGTTGTTGGGGATCCACACGCCGCCGCCGGAGCGGGCGCTCGAGCCGCCGTAGCAGGCGGCCTTCTCGATCACGACGACGCTCGCGCCCTTGTTGGCGGCGGTGATCGCGGCGGTCATTCCGCCGGCGCCACTGCCGACGACGACGATGTCGTACTCCTGCTCACTCATGTAGAACACGTTATAGAATTGGTTCTGCCGAGTCCATCCTTTCCGCCCAGATTGTCTGCACGGAGAGGGGTGATCGTGCCGGCGGTCGGACTCGAGACATGTTCCACCATAGGGCGATGGGACCCGTCGTCCGGCCGGGCCGGGCGACGGGT
>NZ_JADZGH010000087.1:0-5370 GCF_015865005.1 Rhodococcus sp. CX | reverse complement strand
CACGGCCTGCTCGATGCTCGCGCGCAGGTTCGGGCAGCCCTCGCGCGGGCCGCCCGCGCGGTCGGCGTCCCGGAAGACCGGGCACGTCTCCTTCGGATCGGACTGCCACTGGATACTCGTTTGCCGGAAGCTGTTCTTGCGCACCAGGACACACGTGCCACAGCTTCGGCATTCGATCTCGCTCATGCCCGAGTCGAGGTAGTTGATCTTGTCGATGGCGGTCTGGGCGGCGATCGCCTCGACCCGGTCCGGCTGATCCGCGAAACTCGGAGACTTCGCCCACTTGCTCTTTCGGGTCGAGGCGCTCATCGTCAGACCTCCGCGTCCTGCTTCTTCTCCGCTTCGGCGGCCTTGCGGGCCATGTTCTCGGCGACCTCCGCCTCCCAGGCCTCGTTGGCCTTGGTGGTGTCGACCTCGAATTCGAAACGCTGGGTCATCTTCTCGGTGACGTCGGCGACGTCGACGTAGAACTGCTCGTACCAGCGGCGCAGCTGGTAGACCGGACCGTCCTCCTCGCAGAGCAGCGGATTCTCGATCTTGGTCTTGTTCTTCCAGATCTCGACGTCCTGCAGGAAGCCTTCCCCGATGCCCTCGGTGAACTTGGCCGCCATCCTGTCCGACTGCTCGTCGGTCATGCCCGTCGGCTTCTTGACGATGATGCCGTACTGCAGCATGAACGAGTCCTGCGTGATCGGGTAGTGACAGTTGATCAGCACCGATTCGACCTTGTAGCCGCCGTAGCTGTTGGTCATCGGGTTGATCATGTAGGACGGGCCGTAGTACGCCGCGTACGACTCGAGCGTCGACTCAAGGCCGTACTGGGTGGACATGCCCTTGTCCGGGCGGCCGCGGGTGTTGAGGAACTGCTCCGCGATGTGCCCTTCGAAGACGTTCTTGAAGAATGTCGGGAAGGCGTAGTGGATGTAGAAGAAGTGCGCCATGTCCACGACGTTGTCGATGATCTCGCGGCAGTTGGAACCCTCGATGAGGATCTGGTTCCAGGTCCAGTCGGTCCACTCGTCGCTGCCGTACTGCTCGATCTCCGGGAGCGTGATCTCCGGCGGCGGCGGGTTGCCCTCGGGGTCGTTCCAGACGAAGAGCTGGCCGTGCTTCTCGGTGGTGATCCACGCGCGGGTGCGGGCGAGCGGCGGAACGCGGCGGGCGTAGGGGATGTCGGCGCACTTGCCGCTGCCGTTCCAGCGCCAGTCGTGGAACGGGCACGCGATGTCGTCGCCCTTGATTTCGCCCTGCGACAGGTCGCCACCCATGTGGCGGCAGTAGGCGTCGAGAACCTTGAGATCACCGTTGGTGTCGGCCCAGACGACGAGTTTGGTGCCGAACGCCTGCACGGAGTGGGGCTTGCCGTCCCTGAACGTCTTGCTCAGGCCGAGGCAGTGCCAGCCTCGTGCGTACCGAGTCCGGGCTTCTCCGACGTCGATCTCGCGAATCGGTGCCATGTCCCCTCACTTCCCTTCGGATTCCTACTAGAACACGTTATAGAAGTTCGTACCGATCCGGAAGTGATAGGAGACTTTGGTCCCTACGAAACCGCACCGACCTGCGGTGGGGCGCGACCCTCGACAGAAATAAGAACGTGTTCTAGTCTCGATTCAAGCGATCAATTCGGAGCAGACGGGAGCGTCCAGTGGGCGACCACGACAGCCACGAGGTACTGCAGCGCATCGACGCGCTGCTCCCTTCCTTCCGGGAACGTGCGCAGGAGACCGAGGACCTCCGCCGCATCCCCGACGACTCGATCAAGGCGCTTCAGGAGGCCGGCTTCTTCAAACTCGTCCAGCCGTCCCAGTGGGGTGGATACGAGTGCGATCCGGTGACCTTCTACACCGCGGTTCGCAACATCGCGAGCGCGTGCGGCTCCACCGGATGGGTCGCCGGCATCATCGGCATCCACAACTGGCACCTGGCGCTGTTCTCCCAGCAGGCGCAGGAGGACGTGTGGGGCGAGGATCCCGACGTGCGCATCTCCTCGTCGTACGCGCCCATGGGCGCCGGCCAGGTCGTCGACGGGGGATACAAGGTCAACGGTGCCTGGGCATGGTCGTCGGGCTGCGACCACGCGACCTGGGTCGTCGTTGGAGGCCCGGTCATCAAGGACGGCCGCCCGGTGGACTTCGGCAGCTTCCTCATCCCGCGCGCGGAGTACGAGATCGACGACGTGTGGAACGTCGTCGGCCTGCGCGGCACCGGCTCGAACACGATCGTCGTCAAGGACGTCTTCGTCCCGCGGCACCGCTTCCTCAGCTTCAAGACCATGAACGATCTGGCGTCGCCGGGTCTCGAGGTCAACACCGCTCCGGTCTACAAGATGCCGTGGGGCACCATCCATCCGACGACGATCTCCGCCCCCATCGTGGGAATGGCCTACGGCGCCTACGACGCCCACGTCGAGCATCAGGGCAAGCGAGTGCGCGCCGCCTACGCCGGCGAGAAGGCCAAGGACGATCCGTTCTCGAAGGTCCGCATCGCCGAGGCCTCCAGCGATATCGACGCCGCATGGCGTCAGCTCTCCGGCAACGTCGCCGACGAGTACGAATACCTGTTGGCGGGCAAGGAAGTTCCGATCGAGCTGCGTCTGCGCGCTCGCCGCGATCAGGTGCGGGCCACCGGTCGCGCGATCGCGTCGATCGACCTGTTGTTCGAGAACTCCGGAGCGACCGCTCTCGCGAACGGCACTCCGATCCAGCGCTTCTGGCGTGACGCCCACGCCGGTCGGGTGCACGCGGCGAACGACGCCGAGCGCGCGTACGTCATGTTCGGTGGCGCCGAATTCGGTCTGCCGCTCACGGACACGATGGTCTAGGGGAGGCGATCGATGACGACGACCGAAGAACTCACCTACGAATCCACGTCCCGCTTCGCGCAGGTCCGCCCGGACCTGAAGCTGCACTACCACGAGGCGGGCGTCGGCAACGGCCCGACGATCGTGCTCCTGCACGGCGGCGGCCCGGGCGCGTCCTCGTGGTCGAACTTCTCCAAGAACATCCCGGTCCTGGCGCAGCGGTTCCACGTGCTCGCGGTGGACCAGCCCGGCTACGGCAAGTCCGACAAGCCCACCGAGCACCCGCAGTACTTCGTGCACAGCGCCTCCGCGCTGAAGGATCTGCTCGACACGCTCGGCATCACCGGACGTGTTCACCTGCTCGGTAATTCGCTCGGCGGCGGCGCCGCGGTGCGTTTCGCGCTGGACTACCCGGACCGTGCCGGACGGCTCGTGCTGATGGGGCCGGGTGGTCTGAGCGTCAACCTGTTCGCCCCGGATCCGACCGAGGGCGTGAAGAACCTCGGCAAGTTCAGCTACGAGCCGACCCGCGAGAACCTCGAAGCGTTCCTGCGGATCATGGTGTTCGACCAGTCGCTGATCACCCCCGAACTGATCGAGGAGCGGTTCGCCGCGGCGAGCACCCCCGAATCCCTGGCCGCCGCGAAAGCGATGGGCAAGTCCTTCTCCAGCAGTGAATTCGAGAAGGGCATGCTCTGGCGCGACGCCTACAAGCTGCGGCAGCGCGTGCTCCTCATCTGGGGTCGCGAGGATCGCGTCAACCCGCTCGACGGTGCGCTCGTGGCGCTGAAGATGATCCCGCGCGCGCAACTGCACGTGTTCGGCGGCTGCGGCCACTGGGCGCAGCTCGAGAAGTTCGACGAGTTCAACAGGCTCGCATCCGACTTCCTGCTCGAGGGAGACAACCGATGAGCATCCGCGCACTGGCGTACCTGCGCATCGAGGCCACCGACATGGCGGCCTGGCGCGACTACGGGCTGAAGGTCCTCGGCATGGTCGAGGGCAAGGGCGCCGATCCCGACGCGCTCTACCTGCGGATGGACGACTACCCGGCTCGTCTCGTCATCGTTCCGGGCGAGCGGGACGGGCTCTACTCCTCCGGCTGGGAGTGCGCCAACGCCGAAGGGCTGCAGGAGATCCGCGAGCGACTGGCCAAGGCGGACTGGGAATTCGAGGAAGGCACCAAGGAGGAGGCCGCCGAGCGCAACGTCGTCGAGTTCATCAAGTGCCGCGACGCCTCCGGGTCGCGACTGGAGATCTTCCACACCGTGGCGCTGCAGCATCGGCGCATCGTGAGCCCGTACGGCCACAAGTTCGTCACCGGCGAGCAGGGCCTCGGGCACGTCGTGCTCGCCACCAAGGACGACGCGGCGGACCTCGAGTTCTACCGGGATGTGCTCGGCTTCAAGTTGCGCGACTCGATGCGCCTGCCCCCGCAGGTCGTCGGGCGGCCCGCGGACGGTGAACCGGCCTGGCTGCGTTTCCTCGGCTGCAATCCGCGCCACCACAGCCTGGCGTTCGCGCCGCTGCCGAACCCCACCGGGATCGTGCACCTGATGGTGGAGGTCGAGAACTCCGACGACGTCGGGCTGTGCCTCGACCGGGCGCTGCGCAAGAAGGTCAAGTTGTCCGCCACCCTCGGCCGGCACGTCAACGACCTGATGTTGTCCTTCTACATGAAGACCCCGGGCGGCTTCGACGTCGAATACGGTTGCGAGGGATTGGAAGTCGAGGACGACAAGTGGATCGCCCGGGAGAGCACCGCGGTGAGCCTGTGGGGTCACGACTTCTCGGTGGGATTCAAGTAATGTCCGGCAGCGAAACCGAATCCGGCGCGGGCATCGACCCGCGCCGGTTCCGGAACGTCCTCGGGCAGTTCTGCACCGGCGTCACCATCATCACCACCGTGGACGACGGCGCTCCGGTCGGCTTCGCGTGCCAGTCGTTCGCGGCGCTGTCGCTCGAACCGCCGCTGGTGCTGTTCTGTCCGACCAAGGCCTCGCGGTCCTGGGCGGCGATCGAACGGTCCGGTCGCTTCTGCGTTAACGTGCTCGCCGAGGAACAGCAGGACACGTGCGCCCGCTTCGGATCTCGCGAACCCGACAAGTTCGCCGGAATCGATTGGACGCCTTCGCCGCTGGGCTCACCGATCCTCACCGGCTCGCTCGCCCACATCGACTGCACCGTCGAGACCGTGCACGACGGGGGAGACCACTGGGTGGTGTTCGGACGCGTGGCCTCGCTGAGCGAGGTGCGGGACGAGAAAGAACGTCCTCTGCTGTTCTACCGCGGTCAGTACACCGGTATCGAACCGGACAAGACGGTGCCCGCACCCTGGCGCGACGACCTCGAGGCGTTTCTCACGAGCGTCACCGAGGACACCTGGCTGTAGTCGTCCCGCCCCCGGTCGTCCCGAGACCCCCGTCCTTTCCGAGACCCACGTCCTTTCCGAGACCCCCGTCTTTCCCGAGCGAGCGGTACATTCGATCGATTGAACGGGCTGTTGCGAAATAGCCGAAAGTCCGCGACCGCGAACCACAGCGCCGGTCCCGGGGCGGGGTCTCCCGCCC
>NZ_JADZGH010000086.1:0-2809 GCF_015865005.1 Rhodococcus sp. CX | reverse complement strand
GTTCCCGACACCCTGACCCCGCAGGTGCCGATGATCCTGGACGTGCTGGCCGCCGCCGGGATCGCTACCGGCGGCGCCGCCGGGTTCGAGGCCGACGACGTGCTCGGCACCCTCGCCGCCCGGGAAACCACCGACCCGGTGGTCGTGGTCAGCGGCGACCGCGACCTGCTGCAGGTCGTCGCCGACGACCCGGTCCCGGTGCGGGTGCTCTACGCCGGGCGGGGACTGGCGAAGGCCGAACTGTTCGGGCCCACCGAGGTCGCCGACCGGTACGGGGTGCCCGCCGAGCGGGCCGGCGCCGCCTACGCCGAGTTGGCGTTGCTGCGCGGCGACCCGTCCGACGGGTTGCCCGGCGTCAAGGGCGTCGGCGAGAAGACCGCGTCGGGCCTGCTGTTGCAGTACGGATCGCTCGACGGGATGCGGGCGGCCGCGGCCGATCCGGAGTCGGGCATGGCCAAGGGCATGCGCGCCAAACTCGCCGCGGCCGCAGACTATCTGGACGCGGCGCTGCCGGTGGTGCGGGTCGCGCGCGACGCCCCGGTGCAGCTGTCCGGTGCCGACGCCCTGCCCGCGGCGCCCGTCGACGCGTCGGCGCTGGTGGCGCTGGCCGACACGCTGGGGATCGGACGGTCCGTCACGACGCTGACCACGGCACTGGCCGCGGCCGCGGGCTGACCGGACCGTCCGCTCCGATCGGTTTGGGGCCGGTCAGTTGGGGCGGCTGACCTCGTAGGTGCCCTCGTCGTCGGTGAAGGTCAGGGTGACCGACCGATGCTGCCCGTCGACGGTGACGGTGCATTCGAAGCTGTTGCCCGCCTCGACCTTCTGGCCGTCGGGGCAGGACACGTCGTCGACGGCGGTGGCGCCGTAGGACTGGGTCAGCACCTTCGCGACCCCGGCCTCGGCGGCCGCGGAATCGAGGGTCTTCGACCCGAGGGAGGTGGCGACGAGGACCCCGACGATCGCGAGGATCAGCACCAGGGCCAGCGCCCCGAGACCGAGGATCAGCGGCTTCTTCGACTTCGGCGGCTGCTGACCGGCCTGCGCCGGCGCCCACTGCGGCTGCTGACCCGGCTGGGGTTGGCCCGGTTGCGGCTGGCCCCAGGGCTGCTGACCGGCCGCGGGCTGTCCCCACTGCGGCTGCTGACCGGGCTGCGGGGGCTGTCCCCACTGCGGCTGCGCCGTTCCCCACTGCTGCTGCGGTTGTCCCCACTGCTGACCGGCGACGGGAGCGCCCTGCCCCCACTGCTGACCCGGTTGCGGGTGCGGTTGCCCCCACTGCTGCTGCGGCTGGGCGGGCTGCTGATCCCACTGGGCACCGGCGGCCGCCGGCTGACCCCACGGCTGCTGCCCGGGCACCGGCTGCTGGCCCCACGGTTGGCCGGTCTGACCCCACTGCGGCTGAGCCTGACCGCCCTGCGCACCGGCGGCCCCACCCGGACCGGGCTGCGGGCCCCACTGCGGGGCCTGCCCGGCAGGCGAGTGACCGGCGGACGAGGCGTCGAACGCCTGCGTCGGCTCCGCCCCCTGGGCGGCGCTGCCGGGGCGCGCCCACTGCTGGGTCGGTTCCTGACCGGCCGCGTTTCCGGACTGCTCCTGGGGTTCGTTCGGCCCGCTCATCGTCGCCTCCCACTCACCTTCACTTCGTTGATCCACTTCGCGCCCATCCACCGCGTGGAAGCCGTGCCGCAGCGCGAATCAAACCACATCCGGCCGCGACGGTGTCCGCCGAGCCGAACCGCAACGTCCTGCCGCCCAGGCAATCACCCCGCCGGGGCGATCACACCGCGTCCACGTCGACGACCCCGCGCCGGATCGCGGCGACGGCCCGACCCGCCGTCTTCACGATCTCCGGGTCCTGCGCGCACGTGCGGATCTGATCGAGCAGATCGATCACCTGACGGCACCAGCGCACGAAATCACCGGCCGACAGGTCCCGGCTGCCGCCCCCGGCGGCGAGCAGCGCCTCGGCCAGCGACTGGGTGTTCACCCACGTGTACAGCGCCGCGACGAACCCGAGATCCGGTTCGCGCGTGGGCGGCAGCTTGTGCCGCACCTCGTCGGCGCGCAGCCCGTCGCACAACCGCACGGTCTCGGCGAGCGCGCGGCGCACTGGTTCGGTCGGGCCGCGCATCACCTCGCCGCCGCCTTCGATCCGCGACTCGTACACCACCGCCGACACCACCGCGGCGAGCTCCGCCGGGGACAACCCCGCCCACACCCGCTTGCGCAGGCATTCGGCGACGAGCAGATCGGCCTCGCCGTAGATGCGGGCCAGCCGCTCCCCCGCCTCGGTGGTCTCCGGGTCCGATCCGGCGGTCAGGTAGCCGCGTTCGGTGAGCAGCGCGACGATCCGCTCGAACGTGCGGGCCAGCGAGTTCGTCGTCGCCGCGACCTTCTGCCGCTGCTGGGCCAGTTCCCGCGCCAGCCGGTTGTAGCGGTCCCCGACCCGGGCGAGCTTCTCCAGTTCGGGGTCCTTGCGGGCCGGGTGCTGCCGCAGCCGGCGCCGCAACGCGTCGATCTCCCGGGTGTCGCCGCCGGTCTTGGTGCGCTTCGGGCGGCGCGGCACCGGGATGCCCGTCGACCGCAGCGACGACGCGAGATCGCGCCGTCCCCGCCCGGTGCGGTGGTTGACGTGCCGCGGCAACCGCAACCGGCCCACCACCTGCGCGGGCGCCGGGAAGTCCGCGGCCGACAACCGGCCGGACCAGGCGTCGGCGGTGACCACCAGCGGGCGCGGCTCGTCCACGCTCTGGTCGGGTTCGATCACCACGGCCAGTCCCGCGCGGCGCCCGCGCAGGTGGTGGGC
>NZ_JADZGH010000085.1:0-5071 GCF_015865005.1 Rhodococcus sp. CX | reverse complement strand
CGTGTTCCGGGCGGAAGCGGTGGTCGTAGTACCACAGGAAGGTGTTGCGGATTCCCCAGGCGGAGAACCGCCGCGTGGACATGCGGACGCGGACCGAGCGGCGCAGACCGTAGTCGGTGGTCAGGGTGCGCACCCGGTTGTGCAGGTACCGGTCCTCGTGCTCGTCCTGGATCCGGGTGCGCGGAAAGCCCCCCGCGGCCTCGTACAGCTCCGCGGTGATCGCCATGTTGCATCCGGGTGTGAGGACGTAGGTTCCGAGGAACTGCGGGCCGCGGTTGATCCTCCGGACCTTGGCGACGAGCGATCCGATCTCGATGACGATGCGCATGAGCACCAGCCGGGCGGGGGACAGGCCCTCGTCGGTGCGGGGCAGCAGTTGTCCCGCGATGCTGCGCAGGCCGCCGTCGAAGGCCGCCTCGATCTGCTCGGTCCACTCGGGTTCGGGCACGCAGTCCGCGTCGGTCCGTGCCAGCCGCACGGCCCCCGCCTCGATGGCGTAGCGCATGCCGGTGTCCGCGGCGGCTCCGGTGCCCTTCTGCGGTTCGTGGATCAGGGTGAGGTCCAGGTCCGGGTGTGCGGAGGCGAATTCGTCGACGATCTCGACGGTGGAGTCGGTCGAGCCGTTGTCGACGACGACCACGCGGAACTCGCGATTGCGCTGGTGCCGGAGTGCGGTGAGGGTGGCTGTGATGCCGGGGGCCTCGTTGTAGGCCGGGATCACAACCCACAGGTCTGACGCCATGTGGCCGTCCTCGGATGGCAGGGGCGAAGGTGGGCCCAGGCTACCGGCGCCGGGGGCGAATTCAGGACGAAATGGCGGAATGTGCCTCTCTGCTCTTGGAAAGCCGCGTACCGTCCTCGAGAGCCGGGTCCGGATTTGCAGGGGGAAGGGGCTCCGATGGTCGCACTGACCATGGAATCGACCGGTCTGCCGCACCCACGGTGGCGGGTGCCGATACTGGGGGACGTGCTCGGGGTGTCACCGCACCGAGCCATCCAGGATTCCTGGACGATGAGTCGCCGGCTCGGGCCGATCTTCGAGCGACGCGCCCTCGGGCACCGCTTCGTCCTGGTGTCGGGAGTCGACCTGGTCGCCGAGCTGTCCGACGAGACGCGATTCGCCAAGCACGTCGCGCCGGGTGTGGAGGCACTACGCGGGATCGGTGGCGACGCACTGTTCACCGCCTACAACCACGAAAAGAACTGGGCCCGTGCCCATGCGCTGCTGACGCCGGCGTTCACCCGGTCGGCGATGCGCAGCTATCACGCGGTGATGTGCGATGTCGCGTCCGACCTGGTCGGGTACTGGAACCGGAGCGCCGGCCGGCCGGTCGACGTGGTCGAGGACATGATCAAGGTCGCGTTCGAGACCGTGGGGCGGGCAGGACTCGGGCACTCGTTCGGCTCGTTCGACCGTGCCAGTGCCCATCCCGCACGCGCGGCGATGGCCCGGAGCCTCGTTCATGCTCAGCGCCGGACGCTGCGGAACGTCCCGGGGCTGCGCCGCATCGCCTACGGGTTCGCGGATCGCAGGAACGCCGCCGATCTGGCGTTCCTGCACGACTCGATCGACGAGATCATTCGCGCGAGTCCGGTCCGGTCCCGCGCCGGACACCGATCTGCTCGAGATCATGCTCGACGCGGCCCGCCGGGACGACCCGAACCGCCTGGACCGCGACAACATCCGCTACCAGGCGCTGACGTTCCTGCTCGCCGGGCACGAGACCACCGCCGCTCTGCTCGCGTTCGCGTTGCACTATCTCTCGCAGGATCCGGAGTTGTATGCGTCGGCCCGTGCCGAGGTCGACGCGGTGTGGGGCAGCGGGACCCCCGAATTCGAGCAGGTGCCCAAGCTGAGGTTGCTCCGACGGATCGTCGACGAGACACTGCGGTTGTGGCCCCCGGTTCCGGCGTTCGCCCGCGAGGCTCGCACCGACACCGTGCTCGGCGGCCGGTACAGCATGCAGGCCGGCGACTGGGTCGTGGTTCTCGTGCTTGCGCTGCACCGTGATCCGGTGTGGGGCGACGACCCCGACCGATTCGATCCGGACCGGTTTCTTCCCGATCGGATCCGGCTGCGCCCACCGCACGTCTACAAGCCGTTCGGCACCGGTGCCCGGGCCTGTATCGGACGGCAATTCGCAGTGCACGAAGCAGTTCTCGTGCTCGGCACGATCCTGCGCGAGTACGACCTCGTGCCCGATCCCGGCTATCGGCTGCGCATCCACGAACGGCTCAGTCTCTCGCCCGCGGGCCTCTCGCTGACGCCGCGCCCACGGCGTCCGAGCGGTCCTGCGTAGCGCTCGGGGGTCACGTAGGCTGGCGACTCCGCACCTTCGTGACTGAGGAGACGAGTTGGGGATCAAGTCGTTCAAGGGGGCACTGACCGTCGTCACCGGTGCTGCGAGCGGTATCGGCAGGGCGGTCGCGATCGCCGCCGCGGACGAGGGCGCTCGTCTGTTGCTCACCGACATCGACGAGGCGGGCCTCGACGACGTGGTGGCGCTCATCGGTTCCCGCGGCGGAGAGGTCCTGCACCACAGCGCCTTCGACATCACGGATTTCGAGGCCGTGCGGGCCTTCGCCGACGAGGTCCACGAGCGGTTCGGCAGCGTCGACGTCGTGATGAACATCGCCGGCACGTCGGTGTGGGGCACCGTCGAAAACCTCGAGCACCGGCACTGGAAGAAGATGGTCGACGTCAATCTGATGGGGCCCATCCACGTCATCGAGTGCTTCGTACCGTCGATGATCGAGGCGGGCCGTGGCGGGCAGCTGGTCAATGTGTCCTCCGCGGCCGGACTGCTCGCGCTTCCGTGGCACGCCGCGTACAGCGCCGCGAAGTTCGGGGTGCGCGGTGTCTCCGAGGTGTTGCGCCACGACCTGAAACGGCACCGGATCGGGGTGAGCCTCGTGGTGCCCGGTGCGGTGCGCACGCCCCTCGTCGACGCCGCCGAGATCGCCGGGTTCGACCGCAAGGATCCGCGCATCCAGGCATTCACCCGCAGGTTCTCGGCGCACGGGATCACCCCGGAGCTGGCGGCGAAGCGGATCCTCGCCGGTGTCAAGCGCAACCGATTCCTGGTCTACACGTCGTTCGACATCAGGTTCGGCTACTGGTGGGCCCGCAAGTTCGCGCCCCCGTACGAGTACACGATGCAGAAGGCCAACGACTACTTCAGCAAGGTGCTGCTGCCGCCGGTGTGAGCGGCCGGGCGCTTCGCGCCCCGTGTGCCTTTGTGGCGCCTCCCACCGCCACAACGGCACACCGGGTCTAGCTCGTCGTGTGCCGCGTGAGTTGTGCGTGCAGATGATGGGTCAGCGGCGTCGAGTCGTGCGCCATCCACAGGTCGTAGGTGAGGGTGTCGCCGTCGAGGACGAACCGGCGGCGCAGCTCGTGCACGGGCTTCGCGTCCGGTGACCGCTCGAGATGCACGGCGGTGAAATCGAGGACGCCGTGCGTGAGCCGCGACCGCTGGATCTCGACGAAGCCGGTGGGCTGCGACACCAGAAGTTCCACTTCGTGACCACTGCGGCGCAGGTAGCCGTTCTCGGTGTGCAGCGGGCGCCCGTCGTCGCGGGCACGGGTGCGGCTGACGTACATCAGGAACGGTTTTCCGGGAATCGACGTGAACTCGATCGTCTCGTCGTAGGCGAAGTCGTCGATGGTGGGGTAGTGGCCGTCGCCGCTGCCGACCCATCGGCCGGCGAACGGTGCAAGTTCGCCGAGCGGGTCCGAATCCGTCACGTGTGGTGCTCCTCGCTCGCGTATGGGCACGTCGATCCTCCCACCCGCCGGGCAGCGGCACTACCGTTGACGCATGAATGCGCAGTTGTGTGTCGATTCCGAGGTCGGGGCCCTCACGACGGTCCTGCTGCACCGGCCCGGTGCGGAACTCGAGCGGCTGACGCCCCGCAACAACGACCAGTTGCTGTTCGACGCGTTGCCGTGGGTGGCGCGCGCCCAGGAGGAACACGACGCCTTCGCCGAGCTGCTGCGCAGCCGTGGGGTCGAGGTGCTGCTGCTCGCAGATCTGCTCCGCGAAACCCTCGAGGTCAGCGGCGCCGCGCGCATCCAGGGGATTTCCTCGGCCGTCGACCCGCGCAGGCTCGGGCACGCGCTCGCGCAGGACCTGGCCGCGCACCTGCGGACGCTGCCGGCCCCGGAACTGACCCGGATTCTGGTCGCGGGAATGACGTTCGACGAACTGCCCGAAATCGGCACGGCAGGCCCGCCGTCGCTGGTGCGGCTCATGCACCACGGCGGCGACTTCGTGATCGATCCCCTGCCGAATCTGCTGTTCACCCGCGACTCGTCGTTCTGGATCGGGCCGCGCGTCGCGATCCCGACGCTCGCGCTGCCCGCCCGTCGGCGCGAGGCCTCGCTCACCGACCTCATCTACGCGTTCCACCCACGGTTCCTCGGGGTGCGCCGCGCCTACGAATCGCACACCGCGCCCGTCGAAGGCGGCGACGTGCTGCTGCTCGCGCCGGGGGTCATCGCCGTCGGCGTGGGGGAGCGCACCTCACCGGCCGGTGCGGAAGCGTTGGCGCGCAGTGTGTTCGAGGACGGCCTGGCACACACGGTGCTGGCGGTGCCGATCGCGCAGCAGCGGGCGTCGATGCACCTGGACACCGTGTGCACGATGGTCGACATCGACGCGGTCGTCATGTATCCGGCGATCCGGGACACGCTCGAGGCCTTCACGATCCGCCGGGACGACGGCGACGCCCGCATCGGCGGGCCGCGACCGTTCCTCGAGGCCGCGGCCGAGGCGATGGGTATCGACAAGCTCCGTGTCATCGACACCGGCCTGGACTCGGTCGTCGCCGAACGGGAACAGTGGGACGACGGCAACAACACCCTCGCGGTCGCGCCGGGAGTGGTCGTCGCGTACGAGCGGAACGTCGAGACGAACGCGCGGCTCGAGGCAGCGGGTATCGAGGTGCTGCGGATCGCCGGGTCGGAACTGGGATCGGGCCGGGGCGGGCCGCGGTGCATGTCGTGCCCGCTCGCACGGGCCGTGCTCTGACCCTCCGCCCCTTTACTTCTTCCGAGCGAATGTATCGC
>NZ_JADZGH010000084.1:1478-5141 GCF_015865005.1 Rhodococcus sp. CX | reverse complement strand
CTCGACGAGGCGCGGCGGGCCGCCGAGGAGTCGGCGGAGCAGGCGGCGGTCGCCGAGGAGTCGTTGACGGCGCAGCAGCAGCGGCTCGAGACGCTGCGGGAGGCGCTCGGTGCGTCCGCGGAGCAGATCGACGAGCAGCTCGAGCAGGCCCGTGCGCGGATCGAGGCGGCGAAGGCGGCGCAGCGCACCGCCCGCAAGGCCTACGACGCGGCGATCGAGCGGATCGGTAAGGCCGAGGCGGCGCACACCGCGGCCGAGCAGACGCTGCGGTCGGCGCTGGTGGAGGCGCTCGCGGACGCCGAGCACCTGGCCCCCTATGCGCGCCCGGAGCTGTTGGGCCTGTTGGGGATCGAGCAGCCGCACGCGTGGCCGGCGGGACCGGCGGCGTGGCTCGACGCCGATCAGCTGGTGTATCGGATCCAGCGCGAGACCGGCGAGGAGGTGCCGGTGCTGCCGGCGGAGGTGTCGGCGCTGTTCGCGTCGCTGCTGGCGGCGACCGAGTCGGTGACGGTGTCGGAGTCGGCCCGGAAGTCGACGCGCACGGCGCTGACGTCGGCGTTGCAGGAGTTCGATGCGCAGCTGGCGGCGGCCGGTCAGGACTACCGGCTGCACTGGGACGCCCCGGACGGGGTGACCGTGGTGCGGGTGCAGGACGAGCAGGGGTTCTCGTCCGTCGGGCAGTTCGCGACGCGGATCGCCGCCGCGCGCCGGGAGCAGGAACTGCTGCTCACCGACGCCGAGCGCCGCATCCTCGAGGACGCGTTGCTGACCGGGCTGGCGCAGCAGATCCACGAGCGCACCGTCGACGCCCGCGCGCTGATCGCCCGGATGGGCGCGGAGATGCGCAAGCGGCACATGTCCTCGGGCAACACGATCGGGGTGCACTGGGCGTTGGCCGATCATCTCGACGACCGGTCGCGGGCGGTGTGCCGCTTGCTGGACCGCGACGCGTCGGCGTTGGGCGCGGACGAATTGTCCGAGGTGCGCGCGCATTTCGCGGCGCAGATCCGCGCCGAGCGGGCGGCGCACCCGGAGCGGTCGTACCCGGAGATCCTGGCCTCGACGCTGGACTACCGGCGGTGGCGGGTGTTCTCGTTCAGCCTGATCTCCGCGGACGGCACCGAGGACCGGTTGACGGTGGCGCGGCATTCGGCGCTGTCCGGTGGTGAGCAGTCGGTGTCGCTACATCTGCCGCTGTTCGCGGCGGCGCACGTGATGCTCGATTCGGCGGATCCGCACGCGCCGCGGCTGCTGGCGCTGGACGAGGCGTTCGCCGGTGTCGACGACACCGGCCGCAGCGAATTGCTGAGCCTGTGTGTGCAGTTCGACCTGGATCTGTTCATGACCGGGTTCGACCTGTGGATCACCTACGCCGGCGTGCCGGCGTGTGCGCACTACGACCTGGCGCATTCGGTGGCCGAGCACACGGTCGCGGCGACGCTGCTGGTGTGGTCGAGTGGGGATCTGCTCGCCGAGCACGACGGGTCGGAGCTGACCGCGGCGCTGGGTTCGCCGGGGACGCGGCGGGTGCTCGCGCCGGTCGAGGGGGCGCTCGAGTTCGCGTAGGCCGTGGGCTGTCGCTACTCGAATTCGCTCCTTTCGCGATCATGAGTGCCGACGCTCGCATACCCTCGGGGAGGAGCCTGGGCGCACTCGTGTGATCCGTCGTCCGGAGTTTCGGTGCATCCGCGGGGCAGGGGCCGTCGCGGGACGAGAACCGGTTTCACCCTCGGAGGGTGGCGATGGAGCTGAATCTCGGCGGAAAGCTCGCGGTGGTCACCGGCGCGAGCAAGGGAATCGGGCTCGCGATCACCGAGCACCTCGTCGACGCGGGCGCCCACGTCGTGGCAGGTTCACGCACCCGCGGCCCACGTCTCGAGGCGCTCGGGTCGGGCGGGAACGTGACGTTCGTTCCCGTCGATCTGATGACCGGTGAAGGTGCCACCGCGTTGGTCGCGGCCGCGGCGCAGCTCGGGGGCGTCGACATTCTGGTCAACAACGCCGGAGCGGTCACCCCGCGGCCGGGTGGATTCCTCACGGTCACCGACGAGGACTGGAATGCGTCGTGGTCGCTCGGAGTGATGGCCGCGGTGCGCACGACCCGCGCCGCGATCCCGGAGATGCTCCGGCGCGGCGGCGGGGCGATCGTCACGATCGGTTCGGTCAACGCGTTCTACCCCGACCCCGGTATCCCCGACTACTGCGCCGTCAAGGCCGCGGTCACCAACCTCACGAAATCCCTGTCGAAAGAGCTCGGCCCCCAGGGAATTCGCGCGAATTCGGTGAGCCCGGGTCCCGTCTCGACCGATCTGTGGATGGGTGCGGGCGGCGTCGCCGAGGTCCTCGGCACGGCGAGCGGCGCGAGTCCGCAGGAGGTCGCGGACGGGGCGGTCGCCGGCACTCCCACGGGACGGTTCACCACCCCAGACGAGGTCGCGGACCTGGTGCTGTTCCTGGCCTCGGACCGGGCAGCGAACATCACCGGTGCCGACATGACGATCGACGGTGGATTCATCACGACGATCTGACCATCGGGCAGTGCTGCCGATGCCCATCCTCCCCACCGGATACGGAGACGACAGATGAGGATCACTCGATTCGCGCGGGCCGCGGTGCAGGTGCTGGCGGTGGTGGCGTTGGCACTCGTGGCGGTCGCCGTGCCCGCGGCGGCCGCGCCGCGGCCGACGATCGTGCTGGTGCACGGCGCGTTCGCGGACACAACCAGTTGGGACGCCGTCGCCGCCGACCTGCGCGGCCGCGGCTACACGGTCGTGGTGCCCGACAATCCGCTGCGCGGTCCGGCCCACGATGCGGCCGCGATCGAGAAGACCCTCGCGGAGATCTCCGGGCCGGTTGTGCTCGTCGGGCACTCCTACGGCGGCGCGGTCATCACCAACACACACAGTCCGAACGTGACGGCGCTCGTCTACATCGCGGCGTTCGCGCCGGCCCAGGGCGAACCCGTCCAGCTGCTGCTCGACCCGATCCGCTTCCCGGGCAGCCAGCTCCTGCCACCGGCCCTGCAAGTCAAGGTCGTCGACGACGACCAGGCCGTCGGCGGCAGGAACCTCGACGGTTACATCGCCGACGACGCGTTCCACCGGGTGTTCGCGCCCGATGTCGGTGATGCCACCGCGGCGACCATGCTCGCCCACCAGAAGTCGATCGCGCTGTGGGCCAACGTCGAACCCTCCGGCCCGACCTCGTGGTCCAGCACACCGTCCTGGTATCTCGTGTCCGCCGGCGACACGGTCATTCCGCCTGCCTCACAGCGCTACATGGCGGGTCGGATCGGCGCCCACACCAGCGAGATCCAGGCCTCCCACGTCGCACTGGTTTCCCGGCCTGCAGTCGTGGCCGACACGATCGCCGCAGCCGCAGACTCCGCGTCGTAGTGACGGGTATCCCGATTTCGTCTCCGTCCGTTCCGCACGCGACCCTGCCCCTGATCCTTCATCCGACCACCGCGCAGCGCCGCACGCCGCCGGCCGTGCGCGCGATGCCCGATATCCCCCATGCGGGGGATGGTCGCAGGCCGGGCCGCGGGCCCACACTGACGAGTGAGGGCAGCACCGCCCGGTCGCGCGAAGCGTAGCGGAAAGACTTTCCGGCAGAACACGTTTCGATGCGCGCCGGTCGTGGAACCTGGCTGCCGTGTCGGTG
>NZ_JADZGH010000084.1:0-1468 GCF_015865005.1 Rhodococcus sp. CX | reverse complement strand
CCGGGCGACGTGCTGCTGTGCATGACCAATGTGCGCGGGCTCGGGCGGGACAGGGTCCTGCGTCGCGGGCGCACCGCCGTGCGGCCGGGGTCGGAGGAATCCGGCTCCCCCGCCGCCGGGCTGTACGCGCGGTGCGTCCGCGGCCGGCTCGGGCACGCAGCCCGCTCCGCCTGATCCGACGTGTTCGATCCCCGGTTCAGGAGCAACCCCATGGATACCGCAGTCCCGCACCCCGATCCGCCCGTCCGGCGGGTCGTCGACGCCATGGTCGACGCGGTCGCCGACCTGGGGGTGAGTCACGTCTTCGGGGTGGACGGCGCCAACATCGAAGATGTCTACGACGCGTTGTTCGCCACCGACCGGCCCGTCCGCGGGGTGGTGGCCAAGCACGAGTTCGCCGCCGCCACGATGGCCGACGGCTATGCCCGCACCACCGGCGGGCTCGGGGTGGTGGCCGCGACCTCCGGCGGCGGGGCGATGAATCTGGTGGCCGGGCTCGCCGAGTCCTTCGCGTCCCGGGTCCCGGTGCTGGCGCTGGTCGGGCAGCCCCCGACCAGGCTCGAGGGCGCCGGCGCGTTCCAGGACTCGAGCGGTAAGGCCGGCACGATCCACGCGGTCCGGCTGTTCACCGAGATCTCCCGGTACTGCGCGCGGGTCGAGGGTCCGGACGAGTTGCCCCGGCACCTCGACCGGGCGGTCGCCGCGGCGTGGTCCGGTGGGCCCGCGGTGCTGTTGCTGCCGAAGGACGTGCAGCAGGCCGCCGTCGACCGCGGATTCGCGTTCGCACCGCCGGCCCGCCGCTCCGGCCACGATCCGCGTGGTCTCGCCCGGATCCGGGACCTGCTCGCCGCGGCCCGCCGGACCGGGAAGATCGTGTTCGTCGCCGGGGATCAGGTGGCGCGGGACGACGCCCGCGAGCAGCTGCGCGCCCTCGCCGCCGCGACGGATGCCGCGGTCGGGGTCGTCCCGGACGCCAAGGACGTCTATCCCGCCGACGAGCCGGGCTTCAGCGGGGTGGCCGGCTGCATGGGGCACGCCGAACTGGTCGAGGCGGTGCGGCACTGCACGTTGTGCCTGCTGATCGGGACCCGGATGCCGGCCCTGGCCCGCACCGGTCTGGAGGCGGCCCTCGACACGGTCCCGGTCGCCGGCATCGGTGCCGAGCCCCCCTATCTGCCCGCCGAGCACGCCACCGTCCTCGACCTGCGTGCCGGGTTGGGTGCCCTCGCCGAGGAGCTGTCGCCGGCGCGGCCGGCCGGGGCCGTCGCGCCCTGGATGTCGGCGCCGTTGCCGGTCCCGCTGCGCGACGGACCCGGGCTGCGGTACCGGGAGGCCGTCGAGGCGCTCGCGGTGATGATACCGGCCGGCGCCGATGTGTTCGCCGACGCCGGCAACACGGGAGCGTCGGTGGTGCACCATCTTCCGGTGTCGCGGGGTGGCCGGTTCGTCGTCGCGCTCGGGATGGGCG
>NZ_JADZGH010000083.1:2447-11976 GCF_015865005.1 Rhodococcus sp. CX | reverse complement strand
CGGACTTAAAATCCGCCGAGTGTCGGTTCGAGTCCGACTGGGGGCACCGCGCCTGTTCGGTTCAGTGGCTCTCGGCGAGTTCCCGAGGACTCGTTGTGCTTCACAATCGTCTTCACGGCTTCTGTGAGGAATCGGCGTGCGGGGCTTGATCGTTGGTCGGTGCGCACGTGGCACCCCGCAGCGACATTTCCGGTCGTCGCCGAAGGACTCCTGCTCAGAGTCCGAGGACCCGCAGAACGGGGGATCCCAGCGTGCCCAACCATCGGGCGAGTGCGACCAGCGGTCCGTGAACGGCGGAACCCGCCGCTGCGACCGCGGTGACCGTCTGCGCGATTCGCGTCAGCCGGGCGGCGATACGCTCACGGTTCGGCGTGTGCTGCTTCAGTTCCCGCTCGACGTCGTCGGCTTCGTGTGCGCTCTCCGTGAGTCCCAGTTCGCGCAGGGCGCGGGCCAGTTCACCGGCAGACGCGAGCGCCTCCGCGGTGGTGAACGAAACATGTTGCCCACCATGGATCGTCTGATCTCCCGCGACGTTGTTGATCGCTCCCTGCTGTGAGCCGATGTTGAAAACCATGACGTGTCCCTTCATCTCGATGCGGGTGCGTTCCACGGATAGCGGGGGTCGGTGTCGACTCGCCGTACACGAGCGGCTGCGACGATCCACAGGATCAACCCGACGACGAGCACGAATTGACCGATGAACGCGATCATGAAGAAGATCAGTCCGGCCGGACCGAAACCGGTGTCCGGACCGAAGATCGGGAAACTCTCCGGTTCGATGCCCGTCTCGAACGCGGTGCTCAGGCTTCCGAGGGCGTCGACGAGGAAGTAGGCGTATCCCAGCGCCCCGACGAGCACCATCGTGAGCCCGATCCAGAACACGTACCGCGCCCGCGTCCTCGACGCAGCGACCTCGCGCAGGAAGCTCTCGCGCTGCTGGACGTAGCTGTTGTATTGGTTGTGGCCGACGTTGTTGATGTGGCCGGCCTGCTGGCTCCCCACGTCGAACCTGACCGGCGGTGGGTGGCGAGGCTCGATCCCGGGGAGCAGCGCCGTTACGTCCGCCGGAGCGAGTCGTGCCTCGACACAACCGAATGTGACCGACTCGCCCCTGTGCAGCTCGCGGATCCCCCGAATCCGCTCGCCGTCGATCCAGGTGCCGTTCGACGAGCCGATGTCCTCGACGAACACTCGACCGCCGAGACAGTCGATCACGGCGTGCCGTGCGCTGAGATGCCGATCGTCGATCTGCAGATCGGCGTGCGCGCTGCGCCCGACGACCTGCTTCCCCGGCCGGAGGCGCAGGACGGTCCCGGCGAGAGGGGGCGGTCCGAGGATGGTCATCGAAGGTGTGTCCGTGTCCATGACAGAAGCCTTGCAACGGCACGTCCGGAGCACACGAGTACACGGCTACCCGAATTTTCGAGTAGCGCATCGTCTCTCATCGCGCGGCGTGCGAATTCCAGGGATAGCGCGGGTCGGTGTCCACCCGCCGCACGTGCGCGGCCGCGATGATCCACAGGAACGAGCCGAGAATCAGCACGAAGTGGCCGACGAACCCGATCATGAAGAAGAGCGTTCCGACCGGTCCCAGGACGGTGTGCGGCCCGAACGCGGGGAATTCGTCCGTCGCGGCGGTCGCCACCGACGCGGTGCCCGGCTCGTCGGCTCCGTTGGCGAGGAACCAGGTGCACCCGAATACTCCGACGAGCACCATTCCGAATCCGACCCAGAACACGAATCGGGCCCACGCCCTCGCCGTTCTGACCTCGTGCAGGAAGCTCTCCCGCTGCTGGGCGTAATCGTCGTCCGGGTTGCGGTCGTCGGAACCGGCCGGCGGGGGTCGCGGATTCGCGCGGATCGGGGGGAGTGCTTCGTCGACCTGCTCGAGCCGGACCTCGACACGGCCGAACGTGACGATCTCGCCGTCGTGCAATTCACGAGCCCCGCGGAGACGTTCGCCGCCGACCCAGGTCCCGTGGGAGGACCCCAGATCCTCGACGACGACCCGGCCGCCGAAGCGGTCGATCGCGGCGTGACGTGCGCCGACCCGATGATCGTCGATCTTCAGATCGGCACACGCGTCGCACCCGAGGACCTGGCGTCCCGGACCTATCTGCAGGACGGTCCCGGACAGCGCCGGCGGTCCGACGATGGTCATCGACAACGGTTCCGTGTCCATGCCAGAAGCCTGGCAGCGGTGGAACCGGAAAACACGAGTAGGCGACTACCCGAATCCGCGTGCCCGTCGGCGGCCTCGGCGGGTATCGACCCGAGGATCGGTCAAGGCCGGTGTCAGGTCGGTTCGGAGCCTCCGAGCTGCTGCCACCGACCGTCCACCTGTTCCTCGAGAGACCACGGTCCCAGCTCCGACCGGGGATGGGTGGTCGCCCACGCGTGAGCCTCGTCGGCCGTGCGGAACGGCTGTTCGTCGATGACCCCGCCGTGTTCGTCGACGATTCGGAAGTGCTTCATGTGAACCCCCGCGTTCGGGACGTTGTGTGCCGACGCTACTCGCCCTGCTCGTCGACGGTGCCGTGATGGCGCGGGTCGGTACTCCCCGAGCGAAGCAGGCCCGTCACCGGACGGCAGCTCCGGTTGGGGGCGTGTCGATTTGGCGCGCTCGGTGACCGTGGCGGGCGAGCAGGACGAGTGCGTCCTCGGCCGGTCGCGGTGACAAGCCGACGATCACGCCGGTCCGCGCCGATCCGCGGGGCGGAACCTTGGGAACGACCTTCGCCCCCATCGTGATCGCCGGACAGCACGAAACATCACGGCAATACGGGGACCGGTGACGCAATCGACCGGTAACAACGTGGAACCGGTGCTGGGGGAAAGTATTTCGCCCGCACCGGTACGCGGCGGATGTCCTGGAACAGGCCTCAGGGGCGCGAAGAGAACAGCCCGTCGTAGTTCGGGGCGCTCTGCGGCTGCGGCTGCGTGATCTCGGGCAGCTGTTCGTCGTCCGGGTTGCTCGGCTGCAGGAACAGCGGACCGGTGAATTCGGTGTCGTTGCTCATAGCGTCCTTCTTTCGGGTACGGCTCGGTACAACAGGCGATCACGGGGTCGAGAAAGGTCCGTGACCGGGTGGAGACGTGCCAGGGTGGTTCTTCGGATGGTCGCGTGCTGCTCGGATGGTGATTGTGGACCATGGGAGCGCCGCCGACCTCGAACACTCGAAGCGAGCTGTCCGATGTGTCCACACTACACGTTGCGGCGATTCGCACCAGAGGGACACGAGACCGGCTTCGTCGTGTTTCCGTGCCTAGACTTCCCGGGTGCAAACTGTGCTCGAAACCCTCCGCTCGCCCCGGCGCCTCACCACGGAGATCCTCGCCGGTCTCGTGACCTCCCTTGCTTTGATCCCCGAGGTCGTGTCGTTCGCGGTGATCGCCGGTGTCGACCCGAAGGTCGCGCTGTACACCTCGTGCATCATGGCGATGACGATCGCATTCGTCGGTGGCCGGCCCGCGATGGTGTCGGCCGCGGCCGGCGCTACCGCCCTGGTGATCGCCCCGCTCGTTGCGTCGCACGGACTCGACTACCTCATCGCCGCGGTGTGGCTCGCCGGTGCGGTGCAGATCCTGCTGGCCGTCGCAGGTGTCGCGAAACTCATGCGCTTCATTCCGCGGTCGGTGATGATCGGCTTCGTCAACGCTCTGGCGATTCTCATCTTCACAGCGCAGCTCCGGCACCTGTTCGACGTTCCGTGGGCGGTGTATCCGCTCGTCGCAGCCGGCATCGCGATGATCGTGTTCATCCCCAAGCTCACCACCGCCGTGCCCGCAGCGCTGATCGCGATCGTCGTGCTCACCGGCATCGTGGTGCTGTTCGGCCTGGACGTGCCCGACGTTGCCGATCAGGGCGACCTGCCCAGCGGCTTCCCGACGTGGATGATTCCCGACGTGCCGCTGAACGTCGAGACATTGCGGATCGTCGCCCCCTACGCGGTCGGGCTCGCGCTCGTCGGACTCATGGAGTCGTTGATGACCGCGAAACTCGTCGACGACCTGACCGACAGCCACTCCGACAAGACCCGCGAAGCGTGGGGACAGGGCGTCGCGAACTGGGCCGGTGCACTGTTCGGCGGTATGGGCGGCTGCGCGATGATCGGCCAGACGATGATCAACGTCAAGGAAGGTCGTGCACGGACCCGCATCTCGACGTTCCTCGCCGGGCTGTTCCTGCTGGTGCTGTGCGTCACCATCGGCGAGGTCGTCGGCGCCATCCCGATGGCCGCGCTCGTCGCGGTGATGCTGGTGATCGCTGTGACAACCCTCGACTGGCACAGCATCTCGCCACGCACCCTGAAACTGATGCCGCTCAGCGAGACCCTCGTCATGGCGGTGACGGTGGTGGTGACGCTGCTCACCGACAATCTCGCGATCGGGGTGGTCTCGGGTGTGCTGACGGCGATGGTCGCGTTCGCACGACGCGTCGCGCACATGACCCGGATCCACACGGCCGACGCGGACGGTGTCCGCACCTATCGCGTCTCCGGCGAGCTGTTCTGGGCGTCGAGCAACGACCTCGTCTACCAGTTCGACTACGCGAACGACCCCGACCGCATCGTGATCGACCTCACCGACGCGGAGGTGTGGGATGCCTCGACGGTCGCGACCTTCGATTCGGTCCTGCACAAGTACGCGGAGAGGGGCAAGAGCGCCGAGATCGTGGGGCTGGACGGCGCGAGTCTGCGTCGCCTCGAACAACTGTCGGGCAAGCTCGACGTGTCCTGACGGGCCTGCGAGGCGCCGCCGCACTCTTGTTCGGCACATTCGCGGAGCGCTAGGGTTGACGGGCCTGCGTGTCCGTCGAACCGGAGGTCGATCATGAGGGTCGGCAGAGTGATCATGCTCGTGGTGGGCGTCCTGATGTCGCTGCTCGGCCTGGCGTTGCTCACCGCCACCGCGTTCCTCGGCTGGGCGTACGCATTCCAGCGCGACAACGGCTACTTCACGACCCCGACGGAGCAGTACCGGACCGACACCGCGGCCCTGGTCTCCGAGAACATCGGGCTGGTCGTCGACGAGAACATGCCTGCGGGGTTCGGGCCGGAGGATCTCGGCCGGATCATGCTGCGCGGCACCGCGGCCGAGCCGGACCGGGAGGTGTTCCTCGGCATCGCGCGGCGGGACGACGTCGACGGCTATCTGGCCGGTGTCGCGCACACGGAACTCGGCGACCTCGACTTCTTCCCGTTCCAACCGGGATACCGGCAGATCCCCGGCACCGGGCAGCCCGCCCCGCCGGGGGAGCAGACGTTCTGGTCCGCGTCGGCCTCGGGACCCGGTACGCAGGAACTGCAGTGGGACTTCCAGGAAGGGAACTGGACGATCGTCGTGATGAACGCGGACGCCTCTCCCGGCATCCGCGTGGATCTCACTGCGGGCGTGAACCTTCCGATCCTCGGTCCGCTGACGCTGTGGTGCATGATCGGCGCACTCGTACTGCTGGTCATCGGCGTGCCCCTTCTCGTGTTGGGCGCGGTCGGCATCGGCAGACACCTGCCGCCGCCGGTACATGCGCCGCATCCCGCAGTGGCTGTCGTGGGTCCGTATCCGGTGACGGTGCGCGGCGACCTCGACGCGCCGTCGCGGTGGCTGTGGCTCGTGAAGTGGCTGTTGGCGATCCCACACTTCGTCGTGTTGTTCTTCCTCTCGATCGCGCACTTCGTGATCACGGTCATTGCGGGCTTCGCGATCCTGTTCACCGCCCGGTACCCGCGTCCCCTGTTCGACTTCAACGTCGGTGTGATGCGCTGGTGGTGGCGCGTGTCGTTCTACACCTATTCCGCCCTGGGCACCGACCGGTATCCGCCGTTCACCTTGCACCGCACGGACTATCCGGCAGACTTCGACGTCGACTACCCCGAGCGGCTCTCACGCGGCCTGGTTCTGGTCAAGTGGTGGCTGCTGGCCATCCCGCACTACCTGATCCTCACCGTGCTGGTCACCGGCTCGTCGACATGGGTGGTGAGCGGCGACCTGGACAGCCCGGCCCTGTATTACGCCGGGTCGCTGCTGGGGATCCTGGTGCTGATCGCCGCGATCGCGCTGCTGTTCACCGGCCGCTACCCGGATGGCCTGTTCGATCTCGTGGTGGGGATCAACCGGTGGGCGTACCGGGTGTGGGCGTACGCGGCGTTGATGCGCGACGAATACCCGCCGTTCCGGCTCGACCAGGGGCCGCGCGATCGCGCGGCCCCCGAGCCGGAGCATCCGGTCACTTCTTGAACGAGTCCTTCACGTCCTCGACGGCGTCGGTCACCTTGTCGCCGGCCTTCTTCAGGCCGCTCGCCGCCTGGTCGTTCTTGCCCTCGTCTTCGAGACGGCGATCACCGGTCGCCTTGCCGGTGTGCTCCTTCGCCTTGCCCCCGAGCTCCTCCGCCTTGTGCTTCGCCTTGTCGATGAAGTCGGCCACGAGTCCTCCTCGGTTTGTGTGATCACGGGGTTGTGATCGCTCGGGTAGGAGTTACCCCGGACGTCGGGAGTGAAACGTCGGGGCGCTCCGCGCCCGGTGTGCCTGGTGGGCGCTCCGCGCCCCGTGTGCCTTTCTGGCGGCGGGGACCGCCACAAAGGCACACGGGCGCCGAAGGCGCACCTACAGCCACCCGCGGCGCTTGAACACCACGTACAGGAGCCCGGCGGACAGGACGATCACCGTTGCGCTGGTCGCGACCCCGCTCGAGCCGCCGAAACCGGGGAACGGGATGTTCTGGCCGTACCAACCGGTGACCGCGGTCGGAACCGCGATGATCGCCGCCCACCCGGTGAGCTTCTTCATCACCGTGTTCAGCCGGGCGTCCTGCAGCGACAGATTCGTCTCGAACACCGTCGTCACCATGTCGCGCAGCGATTCGGTCCACTCCGTCGCCCGCACCACGTGGTCGTACAGATCCGTGTACCAGCTGTCGAGCTCGACCGAATTACCGTGCTCGGCACGGTGTCTCATGATCAGCGCGACCACCTCGCGCATCGGCAGCACCACGCGGCGCAGTTCGACGAGTTCCTTGCGGACCCGGTAGGTGCGACGCTGGATCGTCTTGGTCTGCGCGTGATCGTCGAACAGTCCGTCCTCGAGGCCCTCGATGGCCTCGTCGAGCAACTCGATCGTCTCGAACTGACCGTCGACGATCACGTCCAGCAGTCCGTGCACCAGCGCCTGCGTGCCGTGCACCATCAGATCCACGTTGTCGTCCCAGCGGCGCACCAGCTCCTCGACGTCGAACGCGTCGCCGCGCCACACCGTGACGATGCCGCGTGGCAACACGAATGCCGAGACGCGGCTCGTCCGCAGCCGCGAGGCCAGGTCGTCGCCCGTGTCGGGGCTGCCGGAGTCGAGCCTGGTCGCGTAGACCGTGAGGAACGTGTGGGTCGCATATCGGGTCGCCTTGGTGCGTTCACCGTGCGCGAGGGAATCCTCGACGGCGTGCGGGTCGAGGCCGAGCTCCTCGGCGAGTGCGAGCAGCCGCTCGTGGTCGGGTTCCCACAGGTCGACCCACACCAGCGCGGAGTCGTCCGCGAGGTGGTCGGAGACATCGGCCAGCGGAAAATTCTCGTCGACGAGCCGTCCGCCGCGCCACAACCGCGTGCGGACCCCGTCGGTGTCTGCGGAGCTCACAGCTCGCAGTGTGCCCGAACCGGACGCCGAACTCACGACACCCCGTCGGTACCCTTCGCGACGCCCGCGATACGCGCCACTTCGTCGACGAATGCCTCGTCGACGGTGGGCCAGTCGGGCGGCCACCGATTCTCGCGCAGTCGCTTGTGCAGAAGCTCCAGCACGGCGATCGTGTTCGCACCTCCGTCGAGGAGATACCGCAGCATGCCGCGCTCGCCGCAGATGTGGACCACCTCGGCGAGCCTCCGCTCCGCCTCCTCGGTGCGTCCCGCGGCGAACAGACATCCGACGAGCAGACGCGTGGCCATCAGTTCCGCACGAGGCCGGTTCTGGGCGCGCACCCGCCGGTGCCACCGATGCGCCCACTCGCAGGCGCGTTCCAGCGACTCGGGATCGCCGCGATCCCAGAGCAATCGGATGGCGGTGGAGTCCTCGATCTGGGCGGTCGTCTCCACGACACCATTGGGAAAGACGGTGTTGTCGTCCAACATCGGTCGTTCGGGTGGAGCCGGTATCGGTAGCCCCATGCGCACCCGTTCGTTGTCGATCCGCGCGCGCAGTCGTGGCAGATCGAGATCGGCCGCGGTCCGAGTCCCTTCGTCGAGCAGTGCCACGGCGGTCTCGAGGTCACCGCGCGCCGTCTTCAACCGAGCGGCGGTGACGAACCGTGCGGTCATGAACTCGGGGGTGCCGCCCTCGCCACCCATGTGCCGGCTCTCGTCGAGCAGTTCCTCCGCCTCCGCGATCCGGTTCTGCTCGTACAGTAGTTCACCGAGCATCGACGCGGTGAGACGCGCCGAGTGGGAATGTGGTCCGCTGTCACGGCGCGCGGTGCGCAACCCCGCACGGAAGAGACTTTCGGCGGCGGCGATGTCGAGCTGCTCACTTGCGGCGATACCGGCCAGGGTCTGTCCGTAGACGGCCGCGAACGTGCCCTTCGTCAGCTTGTGGTAGCGCGCGGCCTCTTCCTGCCGGCGTCTGGCTGCCGCGAAATCGAACCGGTACAGATCGCTGTAGGTGCCGAAATCGACTGCGGCCGAAGCCACCCACGGCGGCAGGTCCTCAGGCTTCTCCATGCACTCCCGGATCAGTTCCTCGATGCGCTCGGGGCGGTCCGACTGCATCTCGATCGAGGCTTCGAGCACGTCCGCCTCGATCCGGAACAGGTCGATCTCCGATTCGGGGAGGTCGCTGTGGGCCAGAGCTTCCCGCGTGGCATCGAGTGCCCGTTTCGCCTGCGGGAGTCGTTGCAGCGGAACGTTTCCCCACCCCAGGTTCAACTGCAGCCGAGGGCTTTTCGCCACGGCTTGCGGCGGTAGCTTGTCGAGCAGCGCGAGCAGCGTCGTCAGGTGCGAGCGCTCGGCGAGGTACAGGCCGTCCGCGGTGACCAGGTCCACCGCCAACTGCTCGTCGTCGGCGCCGAATGCGTGGTCGACCGCCTCGCTGAGCATGTGGTGCCGCGCGAACCACCGCGCGGCCGTGCGGTGCAGATCCGCGACGCGGTCCGGATGGTCGCGTTCGAGACGGCGCCGCAGGAAGTCCAGGAACAGGTGGTGGTAGCCGAACCAGATCCGCTCGTCGTCGAGATGGCGCAGGAACAGATCGCGATCCTCGGCCTCCTCGAGCATCGCCTGCCCGCGTTTCGTGCCGGCGAGGACGGAGGCGAGGCTGCCGTTGATCCGTTCGGGGATCGAAGTGGCCAGCAGGAATTCGTACATTTCCGGTTCGAGGGCGGACAGGACGTTGTCGGCGAGGAACTCACCGATCGCGTGGTGCCGGCCGGACAGGTGCTCGATGAGACCCGACGGATCGTCGCTGTCGCGCAGGGACAACGACGCCAGCTGCAGTGCCGCGGCCCAGCCTTCGGTGGTGCGGGTGAGACCGTCGACGTCCTCGTGGTCCAGG
>NZ_JADZGH010000083.1:0-2437 GCF_015865005.1 Rhodococcus sp. CX | reverse complement strand
CGCAGCTGGTCGGAGTCGATCTCGACGAGTTCGTCGCGAACACGCATGCGGCTCAGGGGGAGTCCGGACCTGCTTCGGCTGGTCACCACGATCTGCAGGTGGTGGCATCCTCGGTCGAGAAGAAAGTCCAGTGCGGCAACGGTTTCCGGTGACTCCACCCGATGCCAGTCGTCGATGACCAATGCCGTGCGCATGTCCTGCCGGTGCAGCTCGTCGATGAGTGCGCTGAAGACGTACCGCTCCGCCTCGTCGTCCGCGTGGCTTTCGAGGATCTCCGACAACAGCTGGGCCAGAGCCGGCCGCACCTGACGCAGCGCCTCGATGACGTGGGTGAGGAACCACACGACGTTGTTGTCGTCATGGTCGACGGCCAGCCACGCCACCGGAACGCCCTCCCCGGTGAGTACCTCACGCCACTGCGCCGCCAACGTCGACTTCCCGAATCCGGCAGGTGCGTGGATGGCCGTGAGCCTGCGGCGCTGCCCGGCTCGCAGCAGATCGATCAGCCGGGTGCGGGGCACGAGCTGACGTGTGGTCGAGGGAGGACGGAATCGGGTCGCCGGCGCCGTCGACGGTGTCGTCGCCCCCGACGTGCCGTACCGATGCGATCCGGTGGTGGGCATCGCTCCGGTGGGAATTCCGCCGGTTCGGTGCGTGGCGGAGCCGAGCGGAGGGCGGGCGGCCTGGCCGGGGTGGGTCGGCAACGCCATCTCGTCGACGTCGAGCGAGTGCGCCTCCTCGACCTGCCGAAGGATGTCACCGAATGCGAACGCCGTCTGCGGCCGGTTGTCCGGATCGGTGGCCATGCCCTGCTCGATTGCCGCGCACACGTCGTCGGGGATGCCCTCGCCACGCAGGTCCGGGATCGGTTCGGTGGTGATGCGCACGAACTGTGCCACCACTCGTTCGCCCTTGCGGCGCTCGAACGCCGCGTGCCCGGTCAGTGCGCAGAACAGCGTCGCGGACAGCGAATACACGTCGGAGGTCGCGGCGGGCGGTTTGCCCTCGAGGATCTCCGGTGCGGTGAACGCCGGAGATCCGGTGATCTCGCGCGACGTGGTGCGGAATCCGCCTGCGACCCGGGCGATCCCGAAATCGGTCAGCTGTGGCTCGCCGTACTCGGTGATGAGGATGTTCGCGGGCTTGACGTCGCGATGCAGGATGCCCGACCGGTGAGCGGTTTCCAGAGCGCCGGCGAGCTTGACCCCGATGCGCAGCACGTCCCGCCACGGCAACGGCCCGTGGCGGCGGATGCGGGCTTCGAGCGAGTCGTGGGGGTGGTAGTGCATCGCCAGGTAGGGCTGACCCCCCGGCGTCGAGCCGGCCTGCAGCACCGTCACGATGTGCGGATGTCCCGACAGGCGGCCCATCGCGCGCTGCTCGCGGAGGAAGCGTTCGAGATTCTCCGGTTCGAGTGTGGAAGCCAGGGCCTTCACCGCGACCGTGCGGTCGAGGTCCTCCTGGCGGCAGCGGTAGACGACCCCGAAACCTCCGCGACCTATCTCCTGCGGGTCCGCGAACCCGACTGCCTCCAGATCGCGCGCGGTGGCGTCCTCGTCGTCGGTGACGTCGAGGAACGGTGCTCGTTGCGTCTCGAGCGGATTCTGTTCGACCATCGCTGCAAACCGCCTCGCCCGGTTTCTCCAGGATAGTCGGGTCAGGTACCGCCCGGCGCTGATCCATCCAGCGGATTCGTTTACCGTGTTGCCGCCGGGACTACCGGAAAACGACACTGCGACCAGAAGTGGGACATAGATGAAGAAGACTCTCGCGGCGCTGTTGGGTGCAGGTGCAGTCCTGCTTGCGGCGGCGTGCGGATCCTCCGACGAGGGGTCCGACTCGGCCGGCGACACCACCGCGGCCACCACCACGACCAGCGCGGCGGCCGCCGCCGGCGATTCCGGCGCCACCGGGTCCACCGGGGTCGAGCTCGGCCAGAGCTACGACGAGATCTGCACCGCGATGCTGCCGTACTTCGAGCAGCTCGAGGGCTGGGGACAGGACCGCGCGGAGGCCGCCAAGTCCGTCGCCGACGCCCAGCAGATGCTCCCGGGCTGGGAGGGCCTCTCCGAGGACCAGAAGGCCGACACGCTCCGCGCCATCGAGAACGCCGGCAAGGGCGAGTGCTGATCGACTGCCAGGAGTTGTTCGCCAGGTTGCGGCGCTTCCCCGACGTGGAAGCGCCGAACCTGGTTGCCGTGGATGCCGCCGATCGGCTGCTCCTCGACGAAGCCGGCGCCGCGCTCGCCGCGGCGCCGGCGGGCACCTTCGTGGTCGTCGACGACCAGTACGGTGCCCTCACGCTCGGTGCCGCCGTGCGATACGGCAGCACCGGTATCCGTGTCCATCAGGATTCGGTGGTGGGGGAGCGGGCACTGGCCGCCAATGCCGACCGCGAAGGCCTCACCGACCACTACACCCGGCACGGCCTCGACGC
>NZ_JADZGH010000082.1:4486-22141 GCF_015865005.1 Rhodococcus sp. CX | reverse complement strand
CGACGTCACCTCTCGCGCCGATGTTCCGGCCGAACCGCTTCCGATGGAGCGTCTCGAACAGATCGCGTCGACGCCGGGCCTGGAGGTGTGACGGTGGCGGTAACCAGGGAGATTCGAAACCTCTTGTGTGCCGCGGTCGCCGCCGTCGTGACCACGGCCGGCGCTGTCGCGGTGATCGCCCACGCCGAGGGCGACGGCACCCGCAAGATCACCGGAACCGTCGATGCGGCGCCGGGTCTCGGCTGGACCGTCGAGGCGCAGAGCGTCCACGGACACGAGTCGGCGCAGTTCCGGGATCCGGTATACGGCAGCGAATACGACTGGGGCATACCGGGTTTCCTCGATCTCGGCGATACCCTCGTCGCGCTCGTCGGCGTCCAGGGCGGCATGGCCCTGGACGATGCGCACCTCGTCGGTGTCGACGCCGACTCCGGACGGATCCGGTGGCTCAGCCCCGCGGGCGACCTGGCCGGATGCGCGGATTCCGCGGTGGATGCAACCCTGGTGTGCTTCACTCCGGGCTGGTCCGGCGATCCGGCGCTGGTCGGCTACGACCTCGTGACGGGTGAGATCACCCGCGTCCCCACCGAGTGGGGCACCTTCGCGATCGCCGCCACCGACGACCGTCTCTACGTCGCGGAAGGCAGCGTCGAGAACGACGACGTGCGGGTGCACGCAGGAACTCTCCTCGATCCCGACGCGCACTTCACCCGCGCGTTCGACATGGGCACCGGCTGGGACGACACCGCCCTACCCGACGCCCTCGATGTGCGCCACGGACAGGGACTGCTCACGCTCGGTACCGACATCGCCGGATTCGACCTCGACACCGGCGACGAGACGTGGACCGCGCAGGCGGACGGCTGCTCCCGCGTCCAGCCGACGCTCGGCGCGCTGGTCGTGCGCGTGCACGTCGAGTGCGACGGTCTCCGTGTCACCGGATCCGACCTGCTCGACGGCACCGGAGCCGTCATCGCCGCCACCGACAGCGCCGCGGCGCACTCCCCTGCGTTCGACGGCCCCGCCGACGACACCGTACCGGTCCTGCTCGGCGACGGCGCGTACGACCGGGCCACCGGTGACCCGGTGTGGTCCGCCCCGGAACTCGTGTCGGTGCCACGGGAACCGGACGAGTACAACGCCAACACCCGGTTGGGCACGGTGCGTGCCGTGCTCGGCGACGTCGCGCTGCTGACCGATCACACCGCCCACACCGAGACCGGACTCGACCTGCGCACCGGGACCAGGCTGTGGCAGAACGTGCCCGAACGGTCCGGCACGGTGCTGGGCCACACCGAAGACCTCATCGTGCAGTCCGATTTCACCGGCCTGTGGGCGATGGACGTCCGGACCGGGGACCTCGAGTGGGATATCCCGTTCCTTGCGGTCGACAACGATCCGGACGCGCTCGGTGACGGGGGAACGCTCAGCGTCCGCCCCGGCGACCGGTACGTCTACGTTTCGGCGCGCTCGATTATCGGCCTGCGCCCACTCTGACTGTCGGGCAACGGCATTCGAGTGCATGTTCACCACTCCACGCTCACCGAAAATCCTTGTCGGCGGTGTCGAGCACGATCCGGAGGACGGCCTTCGATGCCGGGTTGGGGTCGTCGCGTCGCCATGCCACACGAAGGTCGACGTCGGGGGTGGACTCGTCGAGCGGAACGAACACGACATGGGGATCGTTGACGTTCGCCGCCACCGACGCCAGGGTCAGGTGACACCCGACCTCGGCGCTGACCAGCGCCAATGCCGTCTGGGTGTCCGGAGCGACCTGGACCACGTCGGGGACGAAACCTCCGGCGCGCGCGAGCCGGCGCAACCGATCGGGAAGGACCGCGCCCTCGTGCGGGGGCAGGGAGACGAAGCCTTCCGCAGCGAACCGAGCGATCGACAGTCGCTGTTCCCCCGCCAGCGGATGGGTGTCCGGTAGTGCTACGACGAGCGAGTCCTGCATCACCACGCGTACGGCCACCTCGGCGGGGACGATGTCCCAGCGGCCCAGCGCGATGTCGGTCTCGCCACTGACGAGCTTCTTCATCGCGGGCTGGGCGAAGTTCTGGCTGGAGAGCTCGAGCTGGATGCCGGGCCGCTGCGAACGCACCACCCGGGCGAGGCGAGCGACGAGCTGGTGGGTCGACGCCCCGGCGAACGCGATGCGGACGAGTCCGACGTCTCCGTCGTCGGCGGCGCGGACCGCGGCCTCGGCCCGGCGCAGCGCGTCGAGTACGTCCCGGGCAGGGCCGACGAGCGCCTCTCCACTCGCCGTGAGTTTCACCGCCCGGGTGCTGCGGGAGAACAACTCGGTGTCGAGTTCGCGTTCGAGTTGCTTGATGGTGCGGCTCAGTGGGGGCTGCGCTCGATGCAGCTTCTCGGCTGCACGACCGAAGTGCAGTTCCTCGGCAACCGCCAGGAACGCCTGGAGTTGTGAGATCTCCACCTGATCCGCCCTTCTACCTCGGGTGATGCTTTTCATGTCATTTCAGAACTACCGATTAGGTATTGGACCGATCATAATCCCGTCGCCATAGTTGGTGACATGTCCCTCCTCGAAACCGAAGTCCCCGACGACGTCTTCGCCGACATCCTCGGGCACGTCAGAGAATTCGTCCGCACTCGCGTGGTCCCTCGGGAGCAGGAGATCGCCGAGACCGACGCCATCCCCGACGACATCCGGGCCGCCGTCAAGGAGATGGGCCTGTTCGGCTACGCCGTTCCGCAGGAATGGGGCGGCCTGGGCCTGAACCTGATGCAGGACGTCGAACTCGCCATGGAACTGGGATACACCACCCTGTCGCTGCGCTCGATGTTCGGAACCAACAACGGCATCGCCGGGCAGGTCCTGGTCAACTTCGGCACCGACGAGCAGAAGAAGCGGTGGCTCGAAGGTATCGCCTCCGGCGACGTCGTCGCCTCCTTCGCCCTGACGGAGCCGGGTGCCGGTTCGAACCCCGCCGGACTGCGCACCAAGGCCGTGCGCGACGGTGACGACTGGATCATCACGGGCGAGAAGCGGTTCATCACCAACGCACCGATCGCCGATCTGTTCGTCGTCTTCGCGCGCACGCGTCCGGCCGACGAGAACGGCACCGGCATCGCGGTCTTCCTCGTCCCGGCGGACGCCGACGGTGTGCAGGTGGGCAACAAGGACGCCAAGATGGGCCAGGCCGGCGCCTGGACCGCGGACGTGCACTTCGACCAGGTCCGGGTTCCCGCGGCAGCGCTGGTCGGCGGCAACGAGGACGTGGGCTACAAGGCCGCGATGATCTCGCTCGCCCGCGGCCGCGTGCACATCGCCGCGCTGGCCGTCGGGCAGGCACAGCGCGCCCTCGACGAATCGGTCGCGTACGCGGCTGCGGCAACTCAGGGCGGCACCCCGATCGGCAACTTCCAGCTGGTGCAGGCGATGATCGCCGATCAGCAGACCGGGGTGATGGCCGGCCGCGCGCTCGTCCGTGACGCCGCAAAGGCATGGGTCGAGGAGACCGACCGCCGTATCGCCCCCTCGGTGGCGAAGCTGTACTGCACCGAAATGGTCGGCAAGGTGGCCGATCTCGCCGTGCAGATCCACGGCGGCAGCGGGTACATGCGCGAGGTCGCCGTCGAGCGGATCTACCGCGACGTGCGCCTGCTGCGCCTGTACGAGGGCACCAGCGAAATCCAGCGCCTGATCATCGGGGGCGGACTCGTGAAGCAGGAACAGAAGGCAAAATGACACTCCCCCTCGAGGGCGTGACCGTCGTCGCGCTCGAACAAGCCGTGGCGGCACCGCTGGCCACGCGGAACCTTGCCGATCTCGGAGCCCGCGTGATCAAGGTCGAACGCCCCGACGGTGGCGACCTCGCGCGCGGCTACGACCACGTGGTGCACGGCACGGGCGCGCACTTCGTGTGGCTCAACCGAGGCAAGGAATCGATCGCCGTCGATCTCAAGCGGCCGGAAGGACGCACGGCCGTACGGAATCTCGTCGATCGTGCGGATGTCTTCCTGCAGAACCTCGCGCCCGGCGCGGCCGAGCGACTCGGGTTCGGAGCCGAACAACTGCGTGCCGATCACCCCGAACTGATCGTGGTGAACCTCTCCGGGTTCGGCGCGGGCGGGCCGATGGAACAACGCAAGGCCTACGACATGCTCGTACAGGCCGAGGCGGGCCTGATCTCGATCACGGGCACGCCCGAAACCCCGGTGAAGACAGGTATCCCCACGGCCGATATCGCGTCCGGAATGTATTGTGCCCAAGCGGTTCATGCAGCCCTGTTGCGGCGGGGACGTACGGGTGAAGGATCTGTGATCGACGTGTCGATGCTCGAGGCCACGGTCGAGTGGATGGGCCACTCGATGTACACGCAGATGTACACGGGCGAGCAGCCACCGCGCATGGGGCTGAGCCACACGTCGATCGCGCCGTACGACGCGTATCCCACTCGAGACGGCCAGGTACTGATCGGTGTGCAGAGCGAGAACGGTTGGCGCGCACTGGTCCACGACGTCCTCGAAGCGCCCGAACTCGCCGACGATCCCCGCTTCGCGACAAACATCGACCGCGTGAAACATCGAGCCGAGTGCGACGCCGCGGTGGCCGAACGAACCGCTCACCGGTCGACCGCCGAACTCGATGCGAAACTTGCCGCTGCCGGTGTTCCCGCGGCGCAGGTCAAGCAGATCGAGCAGGTCGTCGCCCATCCGCAACTCGCCGCCAGAAACCGCTGGCGCACCGTCGGCACCGAGAACGCCGAGGTCGAGGCGCTGCTTCCCCCGGCGACCTTCAGCGATGTCGAGGCCCGCATGGGCGACGTCCCCGCGCTCGGTCAGCACACTCGTGCACTGCTCGAGGAATCCGGAATGGATTCGGCCGACGTCGAATCCGCCCTCGAAGCGGGAATCGCCGTGCAATCGACCAAGCTCCATTCCGCTTCGACGCGGTGACACACACGGACCCGACCGAGTCGGGTCACAACGAAAGGACTCTCAATGATCCTGTCAAGCCGCAACAGCGGTACCCGGCAAGCTCGGTTGCCAGGTGCGGTTGTCGCGGATGAGGGCATAGAGAACATCGACGCGACGCCGAGCCAGACAGAGGGTGGCCTGGACCGGACGCTTACCTTCCGCACGTTTGCGTTGATAGTAGGCACGCGAGACGGGGTCACAGCGTGCCGCGGTCAACGCCGATATGTACATCACCCGGCGCAGGCGCCTGCTGTAACGCTGCGGAGTATGCAGACGCCCTATGCGTTTACCCGAATCCTTCGGTCTCGGCGCCAACCCAGCCCAGGCAGCGAGCTGATCCGCCGATCCGATCAGGGAGGGATCACCAACCGCGGCAAGGAATTCAGCGCCGAGCCGGAACCCGATACCCGGCAAGCTCACGATCGCCTCAGCCAGCCGGTGTCGGCGAAATCGGGCCTCGATCTCCGCGTCGGCGGCGTTGATACGTGCGTCGAGGTCGATCACCCCCTGCGCCAATTCGGCGACCAGTTCGGCAGCGACGTCCTCACCCGGCAACCGCACCGTCTGCGCCTTCGCAGCGGTGACCGCGGCCCGGGCGATCGTCTCCGCATGGCGCACCCCGGACCCGGCGAGCATCGTGGCCAGCCGGGCCACACCGGCACGGCGGATCGCCCTCGGTCGCTGATAACGGGCCAGCAGCACCACCCAACCCCGGTCCGAGGAGATCTGCGCGACGCGTTCGAGCCCGGGACAGATCGCGACGAGTTGCTGACGCAGTCGGTTGATGGTGCGGGTGCGGTCGGCGACCAGATCGGTGCGGTGACCGGTGAGCATCTGCAGCTCGCGGATCAACTCGTCGTCGGGGTGCAGAACGGGCAGGTCCGAGCGCATCCGGGACTGATCGGCGATCACCCGGGCGTCTCGGGCGTCGGTCTTGGCTTCGCCGCCGCGGTAGACCGACGATGCCTGCCACACCGAACGCCCGGACAGATACCGCACCGGTTTCCCGGCGTCGGCCAGGACGGTCAGCAACAAGGTGACGTAGACGGTGGTCAGATCCACCGTCCACGACACCACCTCGCCGAGGGCGTCGATCTCGGTGATCACCGCGCGAATCGTTGCTTCGTCGTTGTCGCATCGTCGCGACAGCACCACCGCTCCGGAAGTGTCAAGCACGCATATCCAGTGGTGTTCCTTGCCGACGTCGATTCCTGCCCACAGCCGCGAACCGGTCATCGGATCCCTCGTTTTCGCTTGTGTCCGAACAACGCCCCGATGGACGACCCCGCCGGCATTTCCTTAAACAAGCGATCATTCGCAGATCTCAATCAGCGGCCCGAGGTCTCCAAGCGGGTCGGGTGGCCAGTCCTTTCAAGCCCCACTCGAGAGTTGGGCAACCAATCATCAGCCTCGCCCGGCCCGCCCGGGTTACAGCACAACGTAACTCTCACGAAGTAACTGCACCTACGAACTTAAGGATTCTCATGCTGTCAGGACGCACCGCGGTGATCACCGGAGGCGCTCAGGGGATCGGATACGCGATCGCCCGTACGTTCGCCGACAACGGCGCCCGGGTCGTGATCGGCGACCTCGATGAGTCCAAGGCGAAGGATGCTGCTGCTTCGCTGGGAACCGATGCGCTCGGCGTCGGCTGCAACGTGGTCTCCTCCGACGACGTGGCCCGTCTGCTCGACGCTGCCGTCGAATCGTTCGGATCCCTCGACATCATGGTCAACAACGCCGGCATCACCCGCGACGCGACGATGCGCAAGATGACCGAACAGCAGTTCGACGACGTGATCTCTGTTCACCTGCGCGGATGCTGGAACGGCACCCGTCAGGCGGCCGGGATCATGCGTGAGAACGGCGGCGGATCGATCATCAACCTGTCCTCGATCTCCGGCAAGGTCGGTTTCGTGGGTCAGACGAACTACTCCGCGGCCAAGGCCGGAATCGTCGGCCTGACGAAGGCGGCTGCCAAGGAGGTCGCACATCTCGGGGTACGGATCAACGCCGTTCAGCCCGGTCTCATCCGCACGGCGATGACCGAAGCGATGCCACAGAAGGCGTGGGACCAGAAGATGTCCGAGATCCCCATGCAGCGGGCCGGCGAACCGTCCGAAATAGCTTCCGTCGCCCTCTTCTACGCGTCGAACCTGTCCTCGTACATGACCGGCACCGTCGCGGAGGTCACCGGCGGACGCTACATGTAGAGCGGACTGTTCCACATCGGAACACCGTCACTTCGGCCTGTCGCTCTAGCGTGGGAGCGGTAGCCATGGTGCCCGTCACATCGGTGACACCGCGGCGGACGACAACACATCGGGACGCGAACCGACCGTGTCCTGCGAGCCGACAGGACGACCTCATGACCACAGACATGACCACAGAACGCTTCCAGCGAGGCCTCGACCGCATGATGGGGCTCGTCTCCACCGAGCACTCCAACACGTTCGATCACGCCAAGCTCGTCGAGTCCTACAAGGATCTCGACACCGAGCTGCCCGACTACATCGTCTCGTTCGCGTTCGGGGACATCTACTCCCGGACGAGCCTGAGCCGGCAGGAGCAGACGCTCGTCACCATCTCCACGCTGGTCGCCCTGGGTACCGAGCCGCAGCTGAAGCTGCACATCAACGTGGGTTTCAATGTGGGCCTGACCAAGGAGAAGATCGTCGGCGCTCTGATCCAGTGCATCCCCTACATCGGATTCCCGCGCGTCCTCAACGCCCTGACCCTGCTCAAGGAAGTCATGGCCGAGCGCGGCCTCGAGGTCGAGTCGCCCACCAACTGAGGCGACATCCCGCGGCACATCAGGGTCCGTGCGGATCGCCGCCCCACCCACTCAATATCTCTAGGAAACCCTCATGCACTTGGTTATCGGACTCGGGCCCATCGGCGGAAGTGTCGGCGCACATCTCGCCGAGCTGGGCCGGAAGGTGTACGGCTACGACTTCAACCAGGAACGCCTCTGCGAGTGGTCGCAGGAGACCGGGTCACCGGCGGGTAGCGACCTCGCGGACGTCGATTGGAAGTCCGTCGACAGTGTCCATGTCGCGGTGCGGCTGGCGGACCAGGTCTCGTCGGTGTTCGAGGCCCTGACGGCCCACACCGCGCAGCCGCTGACCGTCTTCGTCCACACCACGCTCGCGCCTGCCGACGCACGGAAGATTCTGCCCTCGGCCCCGGACGGCTGGCGCGTCTTCGAGGCCCCCGTGTCGGGCGGCCCCCAGGGTGCACGCCACGGCACGATGACCGTCTTCCTCGCCGGACCCGCGCCCACCGACGCCGAAAATGCTCTGCTGGAAGACATCTCCGGCCGCGTGTTCCGCACGGAGTCCTACGGACAGCCGGCCATCGTGAAGCTTCTCAACAACACGCTCGCCACCTACAACCTGGCCGCCGCCGCACGGATGCTCGCAGTCGCCGAGCAGTCGGGGGTGGCAGCCCGGGATCTCTTCGACGTGATCGGAGTGTCCACCGGCCAGAGCTGGATGAGCGACAACCTCGCCGATGTCCAGTACGACCTGCTGCTCAAGGATGTCGAATTGCTCCGCGGCGAAATCGGCTCGCTTCCCGCCGTGGATCTCGGCGACGAAGTCGAGGCGAACATTCTCCGAGCACGTGAACTGCTGACCAGCGGTTCCGAAAATCGTTGACCGAGAACGAATAACACCGACAGATCTCGGCGGGTCGTTTCCCGCCGGGAACATGTCCCGCCCAGAGGGGTCGGACGAGGCCGGCTCCTCGTCCGACCCCTCTGCGCGTTTCCGGTGCTGCGCAAACCTGTCGGCGCAGGGTGTTCCGGATGTGTTTCACATCGGAACAGCTGTGTGCCGGACGACAGGCCTAACTTCGAACACAGACCTCGTGTCGACCGTCACACGAGATCGACACGGCGGGAGACGCCACAGGAAGCGGAACGCAGGGGTTTTCCGCGTCCGGTCGGATTCGACACCAATCTCATCGCACCGAACGAAGGCCATTTCCATGACTGCACAGATCGCACCCAGCATCGTCGACGCCGTTGTCATCGGCGCAGGATTCGGCGGCATCTACGCCGTGCACAAGCTGCACAACGAACTCGGGCTGACCACCGTCGGTTTCGACAAGGCGGACGGCCCCGGTGGCACCTGGTACTGGAACCGTTACCCCGGCGCCCTCTCCGACACCGAGAGCCACCTCTACCGCTTCTCGTTCGACCGCGACCTGCTGCAGGACGGCACCTGGAAGACCACCTACATCACCCAGCCGGAGATCCTCGAGTACCTCGAGAGCGTCGTCGAGCGGTTCGACCTGCGCCGCCACTTCCGGTTCGGCACCGAGGTCACCTCGGCGATCTACCTGGACGACGAGAACCTGTGGGAGGTCACCACCGACAAGGGTGAGGTCTACCGCGCCAGGTACGTCGTGAACGCTGTCGGCCTGCTCTCCGCGATCAACTTCCCCGACCTGCCCGGTCTGGACACCTTCGAGGGCGAGACCATCCACACCGCGGCCTGGCCCGAGGGCAAGAGCCTCGCCGGTCGTCGCGTCGGTGTCATCGGCACCGGATCCACCGGCCAGCAGGTCATCACCGCCCTGGCCCCCGAGGTCGAGCACCTCACCGTGTTCGTCCGGACCCCGCAGTACTCCGTGCCGGTCGGCAACCGACCGGTCACGAAGGAACAGATCGACGCGATCAAGGCCGACTACGACGGCATCTGGGACCGCGCCAAGAAGTCCGCGGTGGCCTTCGGCTTCGAGGAGTCCACCCTGCCGGCCATGTCGGTGTCGGAGGAGGAGCGCAACCGCATCTTCCAGGAGGCCTGGGACCACGGCGGCGGCTTCCGCTTCATGTTCGGGACCTTCGGCGACATCGCCACCGACGAGGCCGCCAACGAAGCCGCCGCATCGTTCATCCGCAGCAAGGTCGCGGAGATCATCAAGGATCCGGAGACCGCCCGCAAGCTGATGCCGACCGGTCTGTTCGCCAAGCGTCCGCTGTGCGACAGCGGCTACTACGAGGTGTACAACCGGCCGAACGTCGAGGCCGTCGCGATCAAGGAGAACCCCATCCGCGAGGTCACCGCGAAGGGCGTCGTGACCGAGGACGGCGTCCTGCACGAACTCGACGTGCTCGTCTTCGCCACCGGATTCGACGCGGTCGACGGCAACTACCGCCGCATCGAGATCCGGGGCCGGAACGGCCTGCACATCAACGACCACTGGAACGGTCAGCCGACGAGCTACCTGGGTGTCACGACCGCGAACTTCCCCAACTGGTTCATGGTGCTCGGACCCAACGGCCCGTTCACGAATCTGCCGCCGACCATCGAGACGCAGGTCGAGTGGATCAGCGACACCGTCGAATACGCCGAGCGCAACGAGATCCGTGCCATCGAGCCCACCCCGGAGGCCGAGGAGGAGTGGACCGAGACCTGCACGGACATCGCGAACGCCACGCTGTTCACCCGCGGCAACTCCTGGATCTTCGGCGCGAACATTCCGGGTAAGAAGCCGAGTGTCCTGTTCTACCTGGGTGGGCTGGGTAACTACCGCGGCGTTCTCTCCGGGGTCGTTGCCGACGGGTACCGCGGCTTCGAACTGAAGTCCGCTGTCCCGGTAACGGTCTGACCTGTCGACCGCACGGAGGGAGGGGGTGCCGCCGATCGGCGGCACCCCAGCGGTCGGATGTCACACATCACCGGGTTCGACACGGGTCGGACCGGAGGGGATTTTCATGCGCAACGAGGGATATCGATGACCGGATTGCCGAGCTGGAGAACGCCTTACGATTTCGCCGAACGACTTGTCGCGCCGCCGGCCGAAGCGTTGGTGCGCAGCGATCGGTTCGCGGCAGTGGCCGCCACCGTTTTCGGTATCCGGCGTGCCGTGGGCGATGGCCTGAACGGTCTCGCCGCGACGGTGTGGCACCTGGTCAATCTGCCGGCCGGCAGCGACCTGCATCGGATGCACGCACAGCTCGGGGCGCTGGACCGGGACGTGCGGCGGCTGTCGCTGCAGCTCGAGCAGCGCGACACCGCTCGAACAGGGAGTGATGGACGATGACAATCGACGTCGAAGCACCGGGCATCGTCGACCTTGTGGGCCGGGAGCTCGAACGTTGCGTGCTCCGGGCACGCAACGGAATTCGTATGGCAGCGGGGATCTCCCGGCCCGAGGTGGGTACGACACCCAAGGATGTGGTGTGGCGCCACGGTCGCACCGAGCTGTGGCGGTACCGCAGCGACGACGTGCGGGTCTCGCCCCCGCTCCTGATCGTCTTCGGTCTGTTCTCGCGCAGCTACATTCTGGATCTGCAGAAGGGCAACAGCTTCGTCGAGCAGCTCGTCGACGCCGGATTCGATGTGTACCTGCTGGATTGGGGGGTTCCCGACGAGCGCGACGCGGCGAACCGGTTGGAGGACTACGTCGACGACTACATTCCCGCCGCGGTCGAACAGGTGCGCCGCATCTCGGGAGCCGAACAGGTCGACATGCTCGGCTACTGCTTCGGCAGCGTCCTGTCGCTGCTCTACGCCGCCCGCCGTCGCGACGCGCCGCTGTGCAGTCTGACCGTCGTGTCCGCGCCGATCGATCTGCAGCAACTGGGGCCGTTGACCAGCGTGCTCGGCAACACCGAATCCGATGTCGAGAAACTGCTCGATGTCGACGGCAACGTGCCGCCGCACGTGGTGCACCAGGCGTTCCAGATTCTGAAGCCGACCATGCGGGTCACCCGGTACGTGGATCTGTTCGACAAGCTGTGGAACGACGACTACGTCACGGCCTATCAGGCGATGATCGGATGGGCCGGCGATCACGTCCCGCTCCCCGGTGGGGTCGCACGGCAGTTGGCGGAGATGACCCGGACCAACGCGCTCGTCGACGACGCGATCGTCCTCGACGGAGACCGGGTCCACCTCTCCGACATCACCGTGCCGTTCCTGACGGTGCTGGGCGACCGCGACCACATCGTGCCGGAGGCGTCCGCCGCCCCGCTCATCGATCTGGTCGGCTCGTCCGACAAACACGAGCTGCGGCTCGAGGGCGGGCACGTGGGGGTGCTCGTGGGCCGGACCGCAGCGAAGAAGACCATCCCCGCCATCATCGAATTCCTCCTCCGACGAAGCGAGACCATCACATGACCAGCACCTCGCAACGAGGTATGTCGGCACCGGGTGATCTGCTCCACTACACCGAGTACCCGCGAGCGGCCCTCGACGGGGCGCTCCTCGCGTGCGCGGCACCCCTGTTCGCCGCACTTCCGCGCGGAGACAACCATCCCGTGCTCATCCTGCCGCGCCTGCACGGAACCGACATGTCCGCGGCGACGATGCATTTCGTGCTCCGGGGACTCGGATACCGGACCTACGGGTGGCGGCTCGGCCGCAACATCGGCCCCACCGGAAAAGCGGTGCACGGCATGCGGGCACGGCTGGACTACCTGACCAATCGGTTCCAGCAACCGGTCACGGTCATCGGGTGGAGTCTCGGCGGTATCTACGCCCGCCAGTTGGCTCGTCGCACTCCGGACGCCGTCCGGCAGGTCATCACGCTGGGCAGCCCGATCCGTCTGGCCCGGCACGAGCAGAGCCGCGCCAACCGACTGTTCCATTCGTACGCCCACGAGCACATCGAGCCGTTGGACGTACCGCTCGAACGGGGCAAGGGTCCGCTCCCGGTCCCAGCGACGTCGATCTACAGCCCGCTCGACGGCGTCGTCGCCTGGCGGACCTGCCTCGACGAGCCGTCCGAGCGTGCAGAGAACATCGCCGTCCTGGCCAGCCACATCGGGATCATCGGTCACCCTGCAGCGTTGTGGGCCGTCGCGGACCGTCTCGCCCAACCCGTCGGCAGGTGGACCCCGTTCCGGCCCCCGCCGTGGCTGTGGATGGCCTACCCAGAACCCGAAAGTCCCGTACCAGAAGGTCTGTCATGACGAACCTCGCTCACATCCTCACCGAGTCCGCGCGCCGATATCCCGATCGGCCCGCGTTTCGTGTCGACGACGTCGTCGTCACCTATGCAGAACTCGACGCACTGACCGCGCGCGCCGCGGCCCGCCTCCGGGCCCGAGGAGTCCTGCCGGGTGACCGAGTCGCGATCGCACTGCCGAACGTTCTGGCATTCCCGGTTCTCTACTACGGCGTTCTTCGCGCCGGCGCGACCGTCGTGCCGATGAACCCGCTGCTCAAGGCCCGCGAACTCGAGCACCACTTCCGTGACTCCGGTGCCGCGCTCGCATTGGTGTGGAGCACCGTGGCGGCCGAGGCGGATTCCGCCGCCGCAGCGACCGGAACCACGGCTGTCGTCGTCGACGAGGAGACCGTCGCGGCCGTCGCGGAGTGGCCGGCCACCGAGGATGTCGCCGCGCGAGACGACGCCGATACGGCCGTGATCCTCTACACCTCCGGTACGACCGGGACCCCGAAGGGTGCCCAGCTCACCCACGCGAATCTGCGTCGCAACGCCACCACGTTCGTCGACATGTTCGACTTCGGCCCCGGCGACGTGGTGGCGGGGTGCCTGCCGTTCTTCCATGCGTTCGGGCAGAGCAACGCACTGAACGCCTCCATCCTGGCGGGTGCGAGTGTGTCGCTGGTACAACGCTTCGACGCTGCGAAGGTTCTGCAGCTCATCGAGCGACACGGGGTGACCGTATTCGAGGGCGTTCCCACGATGTATGTCGGCCTGCTCCACACCGATCTCGGGCCGGTCGACACCTCGAGTCTGCGCATGTGTGTCTCCGGTGGTGCCGCGTTGCCGGTCGAGGTTCTGAACGGCTTCGAGGAGACCTTCGGCGCCCCGATTCTCGAGGGTTACGGTCTGACCGAGACGTCGCCGACCGCCACTTTCAACCGGCTCGGCCACACGAAGCCCGGTTCGATCGGACTGCCCATCGACGGTGTCGACATGAAGGTGGTGGACAGGAACGGCGCCGAGGTCCCGTCCGGTGAGGTCGGCGAGATCGTCATCCGGGGGCACAACGTGATGAAGGGCTACTGGAACCGCCCGGACGCCACCGCGGCGGCGATCGTCGACGGATGGTTCCATACCGGCGACATGGCCGTCCGCGACGACGACGGCTTCTACTTCGTCGTCGACCGCAAGAAGGACATCATCATTCGGGGCGGGTACAACATCTACCCGCGCGAGATCGAAGAAGTGCTCTACGAGCATCCCGCAGTGCGCGAGGCCGCGGTCATCGGTGTGCCGCACGCGACGCACGGTGAGGAGGTCGCCGCCGCGATCACCTTGCGTGCCGGCGCCGCCGCGACACCCGACGAACTCCGCGAGTACGTCAGGACCCGCGTGGCCGCCTACAAGTATCCGCGCCATGTCTGGCTGGTCGACAAACTTCCCAAGGGAAGCACCGGCAAGATCCTCAAGCGCGAGATCGACTTCCCCGCAGAGATTCTGGGGACTTCTACGCCCTCCGGTCGGGATCGGGGCCATCGGCCGTCCGACCCGAACGGGCGCCACCGGCACACCGAACCGGCCGCCGCGCCGACCACATGACGAAACCTGCTCCCCCATCGGAGAACCGAATGACTTCGACAACAACCGATCCGGACACTCGACGCAGACGAACCGTCGCGTGGGTCGTGTCCCTCGCCACCGTCGGCCTGATCTTCGACGGCTACGACCTCGTCGCCTACGGCGCGGTGGTGTCCACCTTCCTCGACGATCCGAGTCACATCGGTGAGGTCACGCCCGCGCTCGCGGGCACGCTCGGCAGCTACGCGCTGCTGGGAATGATGTTCGGCGCCTTGCTCGCCGGTGCCGTCGGCGACGTGCTGGGACGCCGCAAGGTCATGCTCATCTCCTACGCATGGTTCTCCATCGGCATGTTCGTCACCGCACTGATGACGACGACCACCACCTTCGGTGCGATGCGCTTCGTCACCGGCCTCGGCATCGGGGCACTCATCGCGACGACCGCGACCCTGGTGACCGAGATCGCCCCGCCGGGGAAGAAGAACCTCTACAGTGCGATCACCTACTCCGGCGTGCCGCTGGGGAGCCTGCTGGGCGCCCTTCTCGCGATCCTTCTACTCGAATCCATCGGCTGGCGAGGGCTGTTCATGATCGGCGCACTGCCGATCGTCACGCTGCTGCCCCTGGCGATCGTGAAGATGCCCGAGTCGGTGCAGTGGCTGGTCGCCCGCGGCCGGATCGACGAGGCCCGCGCGGTCTCCGCGCGAACCGGTGTGCCGATGCCCGACAGCCTCGCGCCGCCGGCGAAGACCGAGCGGGTGGGTTTCGCCGGCCTGGTCGGGCGCGGATTCCTGTTCTCGACGATCGTGGTGGGATCGATCAGCGCCCTCGGACAGTTCCTCAACTACTACCTCAACACGTGGTTGCCGGTGTTGATGGAGAAATCGGGGTTCAACACCAAGGGATCGCTGGCCTTCCTCCTCGTGCTCAGTGGAGGTGCAATCCTGGGCGCGGTCGCCGGCTCGCGGTGCGCCGACCGATTCGGCCCGAAACCTGTTGTGGCCACGGGCTTCTTCATCGGCGCGACCTTCGTCGCCCTGATGACCCTGAACCTGCCGCTTCCCGTCCTGCTGTTCTTCGTCGCGGTCGTCGGCTTCGGCACCACCGGAACGTCGATTCTGGTGTACGGATTGGTGGCGAACTACTTCCCCACCCGGATGCGCGGTGCTGCCGTCGCGTGGGCTGCCGGCTTCGGCAGGCTCGGCGGCGTCAGCGGCCCGCTGCTGGGTGGCCTGTTCCTGGCCGCCGGGCTCGGGGTGGACGCGGTGTTCTATGTCCTCGCCGGCTTCGCGCTGCTGGGAGTCGTCCTGACGGTGCTGATTCCGAAGGTCCGGGCCGGGGCGGACGTTCCCGACCGCACCGAAGAATCCCCCGGCCCGAGCTCCGCCGAGCCGGCGCTGTCAGCGACCACCTAGGCGCTGACGCGCCCGTGTGCCTTTGTGGCGCCCGGGGCCGCCACATGTACACACCGGCGGCGCGCTCGGGGATCAGGGGCCGAACGTGCTCAGCTGTTCGTCATCGATCTTCAAGGTCCGCATCTTGCGATACAGCGTGGTCCGGCCGATGCCGAGGATCTCCGCAGCGCGTGACTTGTTGCCTTCGGCGTCGCGCAGTGCACCGATGATCGCCTCACGCTCGGCCTGCTCGTAGCGGCCCATGGTGGAACGGGTGGTATCGCACATGGAGGGCGGGAGGTCCTTGGCCTGGACGAACCCGCCTTCCTGTGCCGGTGGCAGGGACGCCAGCAGCCGGACCAGCTCGGCAACGTTCCCCGGCCAGCGCCAGGCCAGCAGGCAACGGAGCGCGACAGGCGAGAATCGCGGCGGTGGTGTACCTGGGAAGCGGGCGGCGGCGACCTCGCGGATGACGGAGGGCAGCTCGTCGCGCAACTCCGCGAGCGAGGGGACACGCACGGACATGGGTGCCGAGCCGTCCTGGGAGCCACCGCGCTCGGTGAGAATCACCAGGGGACCGTTCGCAGCTCCGGAGCACCGACCCCGAGCGAAATCTGCGAGGCGCGTGCGACTTTCGTTTCCGACATCGTCGGCATCGACGACGACACCCCTGCCCTCGCGCAACACTTCGCCGGCCGCGTCCCAGAAGCTGCTGTTCTCGGAGAGGTCGGGCCGGGTGAACACCGCAGGGTCCCGGCCGGTTCGTTCGCGCAGCCACGTCGTGGCCTGGAAGCGCTTGCCGACCCCGGGCTCGCCGACGAGATGGATGAATCCGTCCGGGCCCGCCACGGCGGTGAGCTGACGACGCACCCGTTCGTACGGGGACTCCGTGGACCGGCGGGTGGCGATCAGGCCGTCGGACGTGCCACCGACGACCGGAATGCTCCCACCCCGCGGGGGTGTACCGAGATCGGTGGGCATCGGTTCGGCCGCACCGGGAGTCACGAACTCGAGAGCGAAGATTGCGTCGTGTTCGTCGCGGCCCAGACGCCGCACCAGCGCCTCGGTTCCGAGTGTGGGAAGTTCCAGGCGCAGGACGTCGTCGCCCCAACGATGGGCTCGCAGTTTCTCCCACAACACGGCGTGCGCTTCGGCGTCCAGGTGTGCGAGAGACGGCAGATCCGTCATCACGGTGTCCGAACTCATCACCAACACCGATCGCCGACCCGCACGGAAGCGGCGGTACACACGTGCCAGCTCCAGGTCGCGGGAATCGGCCATGTTCTCGAGCGCTTCGGCGATCTGCTGTCCGGCCTGCCGGGCCATCGCCACCATCAACGGGCTCGAGACGTCGATGTGGGAGGCGAAGGCGAGCGACCCGACCATCCGCCCGGTGACGGGGTGCTTGATGGGAGCTCCGGCGCACGCCAGCCGCGCCAGGTTGTCGTTGAAATGCTCGCTGCCGCGGACGAATACGACATCGCGAGCTTCGATGGGAGTGCCGAGACCGTTCGTGCCCAGGGCCTGCTCGGAGAAGTCGAAACCCTCGATTGCGTTGGCCTGGTCCAGGATTCGAGCATCCTCGGCGTCGACGATCCGGCGGGACATGATGCGGCCGTTCTCGTCGGCGAGCAGCAGCGCCAATCGCGACTGGGTGAGATTGTTCTGCCACTGGTCCAGGACGCGACCTGCCGCGCGCAGGATGGCGCTGTCCGGGTCGATCTCTCCGAGGACGAGCGGTTCGGCTCCGGGGTCGACCCGGTTCGAGATGGAGCGACGCCAGCTCTGCTCGATCTCCGACGCAACAAGGGATTCCGGCACGGACGCCCGG
>NZ_JADZGH010000082.1:0-4476 GCF_015865005.1 Rhodococcus sp. CX | reverse complement strand
CGCCGCGATCCTTCCACTGGCATCACTCCATTGTCAGGCCCTCAGGACGATGCGTCCAGTGACTCCACCCGCGGTGAGATCGTCCAGGGCGCCGGACACCTCGGTTGCCGACAGCGGCCGTTCGACGACGGGGATGGTGGGAACCTCCCCGCGCTGCGCCAACCTCACGAGTTCCTTCATCTGCGCGAGAGTTCCCACGAAACTTCCCTCGATGCGGATCATGCGCAGCGCCAGCAGCGCGGTCGGGATGGTGACCTCGCCGCCGAAGAGCCCGACCTGAACCATGATTCCGCCCTTGGCCAGGATCTCGAATGCCGAGGTGGCCGTGGCGCCGTTGTTGACGAAGTCCACAACCGCCCCGGCCGGCGCACCGACGGCCTCGCGAAGTGCCGCGGCATCGCCCGTTCCCGGATTGAACGTGTCGGTGGCTCCCATGACGCGGGCGGACTCGAGATTCCGGTCGGCCACGTCGACGGCGCAGATGTTGCGGTGCCCACGGGAACGCAGGATGGCGATGGCCGTGAGGCCGAGTCCCCCGGCTCCGAAGATCACCACGGGTTCGTCGGGGTCGAGCGGAAGGATCTTGTCCACGGCGCTGTAGGCGGTCAGGCCGGAGCACGCCATGGTGGCGGCCCAGCTCGGATCGAGACCGTCGGTGTCCACGAGGTACTTCTCGTCGGGCACGAGGATGCTCTCGGCGTATCCGCCGTGCCGGGCGACACCCAGGTTCTTCCCTGCGGCACAACGATTGTCGTGACCTTCGCGGCACTGACGGCAGGTTCCGCAGCCGATCCACGGGTAGATCAGGCGCACATCACCCATCTGCACCGACCCGACTTCGTCGCCCACCTTCTCGACGACACCGACCACCTCGTGGCCGAGCACCATGGGGTATTCGATGCCGCGTTCCTTCAGGCTCATCGTTCCGCGGCTGCCGAGGTCGTACCCACCGGCTCGCAGATGGGTGTCGGTGTGGCAGACGCCGGCCCGGAGGACCTTCAGCAGCACCTGCCTGCCCTCGGGATCCGGCGTGGGCACCTCGAGGTCGTGAATCGTGGGGTCGTCGGGCATGACGGCGAAGACGTGCATGGGGATGGGCTCCGTTCGATGTGGCGATCGGCAGATTGCTTCGACGATGCACCACCGCGTAGACGTGCATCCGATACCGAACATCTCGTTTATCGAGTACTCGCACAGTATCGATCGGGCCCGCAGGCCGACTGTTTCATATCGGAACAGCCGTGGGGCGGGACGCCTCTCTAGCTTGGGAAGCACAGAGTCGTGTCGGCCATCACACACCGAGCTCGCCGCGACCGAATACCACACACCGGTGGGTGACGTCGTTCGTCCCCTGCACCGGGAAAACTCCGATACTCACAGAAGGAAGTGCCATGACCAGCAATGTTTCCGAACAGACCGGGATCGCAGCGGGCAGCGTCGAGGACCGGGACGTGCTGCGCGACCTCTACGCCGAGTGGTCGGAGATCATGGCGGCCAACCCGGAGCTGTCGGTGCGTCTGCTGCGTTCCCTCTTCGACGAGTGGCACCAGCCGACCGTCGAACCCGAGGGCGTGACCTACCGCGAGGACACCGTCGGTGGCGTTCCCGGCATCTGGTGCCTGCCGCAGGGCGCGGACGCATCGAAGGTCCTGCTCTACACGCACGGCGGCGGCTTCGCTGTCGGGTCGGCGTCCAGCCACCGCAAACTCGCAGGTCACGTCGCCAAGGCTCTCGGTGTCGTCAGCTTCGTCCTCGACTACCGCCGGGCCCCCGAGTTCGGGCATCCCGCGCAGATCGAGGACGGTGTCGCGGTCTTCGACGCGCTGGTCGCGGACGGGATCGCCCCGCAGGACGTCACCACGATCGGTGATTCGGCCGGTGGCAACCTCGCGATCTCCATCGCGCTCGCGCTCCTGCAGCAGGGTAAGCAGGGCCCGGGGTCGGTCATCGCCTTCTCGCCGTGGCTCGACATGGAGAACAAGGGCGAAACCCTCGTCACCAACGACGCCACCGACGCTCTCATCACGCCGGAGCTGCTCGCAGGCATGATCGCCGGTGTTCTCGGCGACACGATCGATCCCACCACGCCCCTGGCGAACCCGCTGTACGCCGACTTCACGGGATTCCCCCGGCTGTTCGTCACGGCCGGCAGCGTCGAGTCGCTCCTCGACAACGCGACCCGTCTCCAGGAGCGTGCCGAGTCCGCCGGTGTCGACGTGACCCTGTCCATCGGGGAGGGACAGCAGCACGTGTATCCGTTCCTGGCCGGTCGCTCCGCTCTCGTCGACGCCGAGCTCGCGAAGCTCGCCGCCTGGTACCGCCGCAGGTGACGGGTCTCCCCCGGAACCCGCGCGGAGCGCTCCGCACCGTCGATCAGCAGGAGAAACCATGGGTGTCTACACCACCATCGACCCCGCCACCGGGGAACGGCTCGCGCAGTACCCGGAGATCTCGGATGCCGAGCTGAAGGATCTCGTCGCACGCAGTGCCGCCGCCTACCGCGAGTGGCGCGCCACGCCTCTCGAGAAGCGGCGCGCCGTCCTGGCTCGCGTCGCCGAGATCTACCAGGAGCGAGCCGACGAGCTGGCCCGCCTTCTCACCATCGAGATGGGCAAGCCGATCACGCAGGCCAAGGGCGAGGTCGCCTTGGTCGCCTCCATCTATCGGTACTACGCCGACCACGCCGAGGAGTTCATGGCCGACGAACCTCTCGACATCGCGGGCTCCGGCTCGGCGGTGGTTCGCACGGAACCGATCGGGCCGCTGGTCGGCGTGATGCCGTGGAACTACCCCTATTACCAGGTGGCTCGGTTCGCTGCGCCGAATCTCGCGCTGGGCAATACGATCGTTCTCAAGCACGCGCGTAACTGCCCGCAGTCCGCGCTGGCGATCGAACGCGTCTTCGCCGAGGCCGGTCTGCCGGAGGGCGTGTACGCCAATGCGTTCGTCTCGTCCGCTCAGGTCGCGGAGGCGATCGCCGATCCGCGGGTCCAGGGTGTCTCGCTGACCGGATCCGAGAAGGCCGGCTCCGCCGTCGGCGAGGTCGCCGGCCGGCACATGAAGAAGTGCGTGCTCGAGCTCGGGGGTTCGGATCCTTTCATCGTGCTGCGCGATGCGGACATCGATGCGGCAGCCGCTGCAGCCGCAGTCGGCCGGTTCGCAAACGGCGGGCAGGCGTGCACGGCGTCGAAACGGTTCTTCGTGGAGGAGCCGATCTACGACGAGTTCGTGCAGAAATTCCTTGCCGCACTGGCCGATTGGCAGCCCGGCGACCCGGCGGATCCCGGGACGAAACTCGGCCCGCTGTCGTCCCGTTCGGCGGTCGACGATCTCGACGAACTCGTGCAGGACGCGCTCTCGAACGGTGCTCGGGCACTGACCGGCGGCGAGCGTCCGGACGGGGACGGTGCGTACTATCCGCCGACGGTCCTGGTCGATGTCGCACCCGGGATGCGCGCGTACTACGAGGAGCTGTTCGGGCCGGTCGCGGTCGTCCACCGCGTCGGTTCCCTCGACGCCGCGATCGAGGCCGCCAACGATTCGCCGTTCGGTCTCGCATCGAGTGTGTTCACGGCGGACCCGGAGAAGGCGGACCGTGCGGCGAGCGAACTCGAAACCGGGATGGTGTGGATCAACAGCACCAGCAAGAGTTCACCGGATCTCCCGTTCGGCGGGGTCAAGCGTTCCGGATTCGGCCGTGAGCTGGCCCGGTTCGGGTTCGCGGAATTCGCCAACAAGAAGCTCGTCAGGAACCCTGGCGGGAAGCGATAGGGCACGTGAATGCGGCGATGCGGTCGTTCCCGGAAACTCCGAAACGACCGCATCGCCGATTTCGCACGTTGCAATGGTGCCGATCAGAGCTCGAAGCGGACCCCGGTCAGCTGTTCGGACAGCTCCCACAGCCGGCGCGCGGTCTCCGGGTCGCGGGCCCGGGACGACGCCGACGCGACGTGCGGCGACCCGTACAACCCGAGGAACCCGTCCGGGCCGACGTACCCGCCACGCAACTCCGGCCGGGTCGCGGCGTACACGACCGATTCGGCGCCCTGCGCCGGAGTGCGCTGCAGGAACTTCTTGCCGAAACCGAAGAGGCGGTCGAACCAGGTGCCGGTGTTGCTGCCGACCTCGGTGGCCGCGTAGCCCGGATGCGCGGCGATCGCCCGCACCGGCGAACCGCTCGCCGCGAGCCGTCGTTCCAGCTCGAAGCTGAACAGCAGGTTCGCGAGCTTCGACTGCGCGTAGCCGCCGGAGCGGCTGTACGGGCGGCGCTCCCAGTTCAGGTCGTCGAGATCGACGCGTCCGAGGCGGTGGGCGGCACTCGAGACCGTCACGACCCGGTCGGTGATCCGGCCGAGCAGCAGCCCGGTCAGCGCGAAGTGTCCGAAGTGATTCGTGCCCACCTGCATCTCGAAGCGGTCTGCGGTCCGCTCCAGGGGCACCGCCATCACCCCGGCGTTGTTGACGAGCACATCGATC
>NZ_JADZGH010000277.1:61352-65863 GCF_015865005.1 Rhodococcus sp. CX | reverse complement strand
GTCCCTTGGCCAGGCCCCAGCGCGCACCGGTCGCCACGGTCCATTCCTGCAGGCGCTCGAGGTCGTCGTCGGTGAAGCGGAGCCGCCTGCGCACCGGCGGCGCCGCGGCCAGGTCGAGGACCTGACTGGCGGTGACACGGGCGTCGGCGAGGTCGAGCAGCGTCGCGACGACGGCGAGCACCGGGTTGGTGCGGCGCAGGGCGCGGTCGGCGACACGCACCCGGAGGCCGTGACCCGGATGACCGTCGACGCCCTGCCCGAACGCGGCGTGGACCAGCGGGGCGTACGTCTCGACGTCGGGGCACATGACGATCACGTCGCGCGGTTCGAGCGTCGGGTCGTCGCGGAACAGGTGCAGCAGCGATTCGCGCAACACCTCGACCTGCCGGGTCGGTCCGTGGCACGCGTGGATCTGGACGGTGCCGTCGGCGGAGGCGGAACCGGCGACCGGGGCGCGGCCGGCGCGGATGTCGGCCTGCAGCCGGCCGAGCAGCGTGCCGGCAGGCTCGTCCGAAGAGTGGTGGACGTCGACGGCGCCGAGGACGCTCAGGCGCATCTGGAACTCGCGGACGTCGCGGGCCAGAGCGGCGAGCAGCGGATGCCGGACCGCGAGGGCGCTGTCGTCGTCCGCGCGCCGCAGCCGCGGCGGGATCTCGGCGAGTGCCTGCCACATCGCCGGGCTCGGGTGCGGCAGCCACAGGTGCACGTCGCGGCCGGCGCCGAGCGCGGACAGGACCGCGAGCTGCACCGTCGTGAGCCGGGTGGGTCCGAACAGCGACAGTCGTTCGGGCAGGTCGACGACGTCCGGTTCGGCGCGCAGCCGCGCGCAGGCGGCGTCGAGTCGCTGGGCGGGACTGTCGCTGCCGATGCGCTCGCGCAGGCGGCGCCACAGTTCGGGCTGCCAGAGCAGGTGCTCGTCGAGCGGCGCGCCGGTGCCGTCCGTGTCGCGGCCGTCGGCCCAGTCCAGGAGCATCTGCGGTCGCTGGGCACCGTAGCTGCGCATGAGGTCGGCCAGGTGCGCGGCGGTCGCGTACCGGCGGCCGGTGCGGAAGTCGTCGGTGCCGTACCCGAGGTGCCGGGACAGCACCGCGCACCACGGCTCGCCGACGCACTCGTCGATAACGGCGAGCAGTGCCCACAGCACGCGGGACGGATGCCAGGGATCGTCGTCGGCGGTGGTCCCGGAGGCCGCGGACAGCGCTTCGTCGACGAGTCGCGCGGGTGACGGGAAGTCGATGTTGGCCGCGACCCCGTCACCACCGGTCGTGCCGAGCGCGGTGGACAACCGCTGGGTGAGCCACCGTTCCATGCCGCGGGCGGGGACAGCCACGACCTCCCGCGCGAACGGATCGGCGGGCGGCGTCGCGAGCAGTGCGGCGAGGGTGTCGGCGAGGGTGTCGGCGCGCTCGGCGCGGTGCAGCGTCAGCACGCGTGTCCTCCTCGACGTCGTCCGGTGTTCCTCCTGCGGTCTATCACACCGGTCGGACATCGAGCACCGTCGCGCGACCCCCGGGCGAGGGCGGCGCGACGAGTGGTTCAGCGGGTGAGCCAGGCGGCGAGCGCGTCGCGGTCGTTCTCGACGATCCGGCCGATCATCTTCGCGGCCAGACCTTCGATCTGCCGGCCGACGATCGGGATCTTCACGGTGACCTCGCCGCGCACGGCGAGGACGGTTCCGTCCGCGGCGGGCCGCAGATGCGAGGTGCCCCGGAAGTCGACGGGGATGCCGCTGGCACCGCCGACGACGAGGCCGGTCGCGCCGTCGGCGCCGAGGGCGCCCCAGTGGTCGGTGCGTTCCATGATCATCGGGCCGCGCACGACGCCACGGACGAGCGCGGGCATGTCGGCCGGTTCGGTCCGTTCGGTCACGACGACGAGCAGCGTGCCGGGACCGTCCGGGTTCTCGATCCGCACGGTCGCGGTGGGACTGGCAGCGACGCGGTCACGCCAGTACCGCTCGTCGGTCAGCGCGGCGTGCACGTCGCGGGCCGGATGGTCGAGGACTGCCGTGAACTCGAATTTCTTCGGCACCGTTCGGACGGTACTGCGTTCCGGCGGTCGCGTCAGGGGAACGGGAGCGCGGGCCCACTACGCGAAGGAGAGGCCGTGGCGCTCGAGGTCTTCGCGCAGGATGCGAACGGCCTTGGGTCCCATGCCGTGCAGCGCGAGCAGGTCCCGTTCGGTGTACCGCGTGAGGTCCTCGAGGGTCGCGACGCCGATGCCGTCGAGCGCGCGCTGCGCGGGTGCGGAGGTCTTGGGCAACGGGTGTCCGGTCACGCGAACCAGTCTCGCCCGGTTTCGCCGGGAACGCAGCGGTTGGGTGCAACGCACCTCTGCCGGTGGCGCAAAGACCGCGCGTCGGGGGGGCACCGGCGACCGAGACGACGTCGCCGGGGACCAGGTGGACGCGGGGGTTCCGGGCGGGCAGGTCGTTGATCCGGACCAGGCCCTCCATGAGCAGGGCCGCGGCTTCACCGGCGGATCCGGCGAGACCGCTGTCCTGCAGAAAGCCGAACAGGGAGTCGGGAACGAGTGTCGGCATGCCGTCAGCGTGCCCGGTGTGCGCGTCGGGGCGGTCACCTACGCGGAACCATCGGGTGAACGATCCGCGAATACGGGTTGACTCCCCCCATTCCCGGTGCAACACTTAACCAAATGGTTCAGCATTCGGATCTGGATTCGACGTTCGCGGCACTGGCCGACCCCACCCGCCGCGGAATCCTCGAACACCTGGCGAACGGCCCCGCGTCGATCAGCGACCTGGCCGCGCGATTCGAGATGAGCCTGCCCGGCATCACCAAACACATCCGACTCCTGGAGGAGGCCGGCCTGGTACTGACGGAGAAGAAGGGCCGTGTGCGGTACTGCACCCTCGGCGCCAACCCACTCGACCACGTAGCGGCATGGATCCGCGGCCACCGGAAGTCGATCGAAGACCGCATGGATCGTCTCGCCGCATTCCTCGACGAAACCAAGGAGCCATCATGACCACCCCCGATCCCACTGTCACAGACACCACTCTCACCGTCACCAACCCCGGCGACCGCGTGATCCACATCGAACGCGTCTTCGACGCCCCGCTCGACCGGGTCTGGGCCGCCCATTCCGAACCCGACCTGCTCGTCCGATGGTGGGGCCGGGGGAACCGGCTCGACGTCGAGAAGTTCGAATTCGAACGCGGCGGACACTGGCGGTTCGTCGAGCACGCCGACGGCGAAACCCATGGATTCGAAGGACGATTCCGCGAGATCACCCCGAAGGAACGCATCGTCCAGACCTTCGAGTGGGACGGCATGCCCGGATACGTGTCGATCGACACCGCGACGTTCGTCGACCTCGGCGACGGTCGCACGAAGCTCGTCACCGAGAGCCTGTTCCACACCACCGAGGAACGCGACGGCATGCTGCAGTCCGGCATGGAGTCCGGTTTGAGCGCGAGTTACGTCGCACTGGATCGCCTGCTGGCGGCGTGACACCCGGACACCACACCCCCGCGTGACCCCCCGCGTGACACCGGCTCGGAGACTTCGGTCACCATGTCCGCATGAAACACGGGGGTGTGGCTGTTCTGTTGGGGGTCTTCGCGGTGACGGCGGGAACCGGATGCACGGTCGTCGTGCCCGGAATTCCCTCCGCCTCGGCCGAGGAGCCGACGTTCCCTGTCTCCGCCCCGCACGCGACCGCACCCGAGTCCGAGCTCGCATCGTCCCGGGCTCCGGGCATGTCCTCCCCGGTCCGATCCACCGTCGATGCCGAGAACTACCTGACCGCGCCGGGTGTCTACCACTTCACGAGCGCCAGCGGGAAGTTCGCGTGCATGATCTCCACGGAGGAACCGACGCTCGCCGGCTGCCACGGACCCATGCCGGCGACCGCACCGAAGGTGCCCGGCAGCGGCGCACCCGACGTCCTGGTACCGCCGAACTCGGTGTCCGTCACCGCCGACGGACCGGCCGCGTTCACGAGTGTGGGCGACACGCGGTTCCACGGTCCCGGAGCCGGCGTGCAGCCGCTGCCCTACGGTCACCGCCTCGACGCCGCCGGATTCACGTGCACCGTCGATCCCGTCACGGGCGTCACCTGCGCGGCACGCCTGCACGGATTCACCGTGTCGGACAGCGCATTCGACCTCTGGTAGTGCGCACGGCTCCGGCGCCGCGACGTCACCCGGCGGAGGCCTGCTCCGCGGCCCACTCGGCGACCCTCCGGACGCTCTCCTCCTCGGACAGGTCCTCGACGCGCGTCATGATCGACCAGCGCACCCCGAACGGGTCGCGGATCGAGGCGTAGCGGTCGCCGGAGACGAACGTGGCCAGCGGTTCACGGATGGCGGCACCGGCACGCTCGGCCCGCAGCACCACCTCGTCGACGTTCGAGCAGTACAGCCCGAGCGAATAGCAGTCGGCGTCCCCCTGCGGCGCCGCGACGAGCCCGTAGTCCGGATTGGGTTCGCCGAGTTGCATTCGCCCACAGCCGAAGTCGAGGTCGGCATGGACAACGATTCCCCCGAT
>NZ_JADZGH010000277.1:55561-61342 GCF_015865005.1 Rhodococcus sp. CX | reverse complement strand
CACCGAGCGGTAGAACTCGATGGCGTCGCGGGCCGACGGCACCGCGATGAACGGGGTCAGGCTGGTGGATCCGTGCGGGATACCGTCGGTCGTGTGGTCGCCGGTGACACCGGCTCCGGTCATGGTGTTCTCGTTCATGCCCCGACGCTAGGACCGGACCGTCGGGGGTGGCTTGTAGATTCGCGACAGCACACGAGAAGGGATCCGGCGTGACGACCAGCGACCGACGCGGGGTCCTGTATCCCGCGCGCCTGCCCACGTTCCATCGCGAACCGCCGCCGCGCGAACTCACAGGCCTGGTGCGGTGGTTCTGGATTCCGGAATGGCAGCTCGCCCCGGGCCGAACCTCGCGGCAGGAGGTCCTGTCCTTCCCCGCCTCGAATCTCACCGTCGGAGCCGATGGGGTGACCCTGTCCGGTCCGACGACGCGACGGTCGCACCGCGACCTGACCGGCACCGGCTGGGCGGTCGGTGCGCTGCTGCGCCCCGCCGCTGTCCCGGCGCTCGTCGGCGACCCCCGCGCGGCACGCGACCGGCAGGTCCCGTTCGAGGCAACCGAGCTGCACCGCGCCGTGACGGCGGCGATGTCGCCCGATGGTGACGGCGCCGCCCGGCGGGCTCGCGCGACCGCGGCGTACTCCGCGTGGCTCCTCGACCGTGTCGGCCCACCCGACGCCGAGGGTGAACTGGCCAACGCGATGGAGGACGCGATCGCCGCCGATCTCGGACCGACCCGTGTCGACGACCTGGCACAGACGCTGGGGATCTCCGTGCGCAGCGTGCAGCGCCTCGCGCTGCGGCACGTCGGGGTGACACCGCTGGCGATGATCCGCCGTTACCGGCTGCAGGAGGCCGCCCAGCGCCTGCGCGACGACCCGGCGATTCCGATCGGGCAGGTCGCCGCCGAACTCGGGTACGCCGACCAGGCACACCTGTGCGCGGACTTCCGGCGCGTGCTCGGTTTCACCCCGAGCACGTACCGCGACCGCGCCGGCCCCGGCGACGACCCGTCCCACCCCGCACCGACCGGGTGAGCGATCGGATCCGGTCCGGAGCCCGGACTCAGAAGTTGCCGCGTGCGGCCTGCTCCCGCTCGATCGCCTCGAACAGCGCCTTGAAGTTGCCCTTGCCGAAGCCGAGCGATCCGTGCCGCTCGATCAGTTCGAAGAACACCGTCGGGCGGTCGCCGATGGGCTTCGTGAAGATCTGCAGCAGGTAGCCGTCCTCGTCGCGGTCGACCAGAATGCCGCGCTTCTTCAGCTCCTCGATCGGCACCCGGACCTTGCCGATACGGGCACGCAGCTCCGGATCGTCGTAGTACGCATCGGGAGTCGCGAGGAACTCCACGCCCTCCTCACGCAGCCGGTCGACCGCGGTGAGGATGTCGTTGGTGGCCAGGGCGAGGTGCTGCGCACCCGGTCCGCGGTAGAAGTCGAGGTACTCGTCGATCTGCGAACGCTTCTTCGCGATCGCGGGCTCGTTGAGCGGGAACTTCACGCGGTGGTTGCCGTTGCACACCACCTTGCTCATGAGAGCCGAGTAGTCGGTCGCGATGTCGTCGCCGATGAACTCCGCCATGTTCGTGAAACCCATGACGCGGTTGTAGAAGTCGACCCACTCGTCCATGCGTCCGAGTTCGACGTTGCCGACGACGTGATCGAGCGCCTGGAAGATCCGCTTCGGCGCGCCCTCGCGCTTGCGGTAGGTCGAGGTGCGCTCGACGTAGCCGGGCAGGTACGGACCGTTGTAGCGCGACCGGTCGACCAGCGTGTGCCGTGTGTCGCCGTAGGTCGCGATGGCACCGATGCGGACGGTGCCGTTCTCGTCGCTCAGCTCGTAGGGCTCCTCGAGGACGGTCGCTCCCTGGCGCCGGGCGTGCTCGATGCACTTGTCGACATCCGGGACCTGCAGCGCGATGTCGACCACGCCGTCACCGTGCAGGCGGTGGTGCTCGATCAGCGGGCTGTCCGGATCCACCGCGCCCTTGATCACGAATCGCACGGCGCCGCTGCGCAGTACGTAGGCGTGGTGGTCGCGGTTGCCGGTGGTGGGTCCGGAATAGGCGACGAGTTCCATGCCGTAGGCCGACTGGAAGTAGTGCGCCGTCTGCGTCGCGTTGCCGACCACCCACACCACAGCGTCCCAGCCGCTCACGGGGAACGGATCCCGTTCGCTGTCGTACTCCACCAGACCGACGAGGCGCTGGAGCTCCTCGGCGTCGAGCTGAGCGAGTCGTTCGCTGTCGGTCAGGGTGTATTCCAGAGTCATCGCTGCAACCTCCTGCCGCTCACTGCGGCACAGTCGTTGTGTCGTGTGTCACCAGGAGAAACCCACCCGCCGGTGGGACGCAACGTCGCCTTCGGGAACTGGTCCGACTGACTCGAATTCGCTGGAATCCTGACGTTCACCTATACAATCAGGCTAGTTTTCGGCGTCCGATGGGAAGGAAGCGCGATGCGCGAGCCCGTGCAGCTGGACGAATTGGATTTCGCTCTTCTCGAGGCCCTGCACGCCGACCCGAAGGTCGGCGCGCTCGAGCTGTCCCGTCGCCTGAAGGTCGCGCGCGCCACCGTCTCGGCACGCCTGCGGCGCCTCGAGGACACCGGGGTGATCGCCGGCTACGAACCCCGGATCAACCTCGCCGCAGCAGGTTTCGAGGTCCAGGCGTTCGTGACGATGGAGATCGTGCAGGGCGCTCTCGAAGACGTCACGGAGGTCCTCGAACGCATCCCGGGGGTGCTCGAAGCGTTCGCCACCACCGGCGCGGGCGACGTCCTGTGCCGCATCGGGGCCGAATCGCATCTCGGCCTCCAGCAGACCCTCATCGAACTGAACCGCTCGTCGATCGTCGCGCGCTCGACGAGCGTGATGGTGCTGTCGGAGGTCGTGCACTACCGGGCGATGCCGCTGCTCCGCACCCTCCAGCCCGAACGATCCGCGAAAGCACCCGCGTACCGGCGCTGAGCCGATCACGTCCACAATCCCGTTCCGACTAGCCGGATTGCACAGAAAAAAGCGCTTCGGGCATCCGGACCCTCCGCACGCTGCACAGTTCTCCGAGGCACAGTTGCGCGGCATTTGTTACTGCCGTCACAGTCGTTCGCCATGAAGAACCTGCTGACCCGATTCGAAGAAAAAGCCCCCGAGATCGTCTTCGAGTGGCACGACACCGAGACCACCGCCCGGGGCTGGGTCGTCATCAACTCGCTGCGGGGCGGCGCAGCGGGCGGCGGCACCCGCATGCGCCGCGGTCTCGACCGGCGCGAGGTGGAGTCGCTGGCGAAGACCATGGAGATCAAGTTCACCGTCTCCGGACCCGCGATCGGTGGCGCCAAGTCCGGCATCGATTTCGATCCGTCCGACCCGCGCAAGGAAGGCGTGCTGCGCCGTTGGTTCGCGGCGGTCACTCCCCTGCTGCAGGCGTACTACGGCACCGGCGGCGACCTCAACGTCGACGAGATGAACGAGGTCGTTCCGCTCACCGAGGCCAACGGCCTGTGGCACCCGCAGGAAGGCGTCGTCAACGGTCACTTCGGCAAGGACGAGCGCCAGCGGATCCAGCGGGTGGGCCAGCTGCGGCTCGGCGTCGCGAAGGTCGTCGAGGACGCGCGGTTCACCCCCACCACCAGCACGAAATACACTGTCGCCGATCTGATCACCGGTTACGGCGTCGCCGAGTCGGTCCGTCACCACCAGCTCGTCTACCGGGGCAGCGACCTGGCGGGCAAGCGCGTGGTGGTGCAGGGCTGGGGCAACGTCGGCGCCGCCGCTGCCTACTATCTCGCCCAGGCCGGCGCGTCGATCGTGGGCATCATCGACCGCGACGGCGGCATCCTCGAGCCCGAGGGGCTCTCCTTCGACGAGGTCCGCACCCTGCTGCTCGAGCGCGACGGCAACGCCCTGCGCAGCGACCGCATGCTCCCCTTCGACGAGGTGAACGCCCGCATCTGGGATCTCGGAGCCGAGATCTTCCTGCCCTGCGCCGCAAGCCGACTCGTCACCCGCGAGCAGGTCGACCGCATGGTCGCTGCGGGACTCGAGTCGATCGCCTCGGGCGCGAACGTCCCGTTCGCCGACGACGAGATCTTCTACGGCCCCACCTACGAGCACGCCGACAAGTCCGTCGCCGTGATCCCCGACTTCATCGCCAACTGCGGCATGGCCCGCGCCTTCGCCCAGCTCATGGAAGGCGACGTGGAGGTCTCCGACGCCGCGATCTTCGGTGATGTGTCCACCACCATCGAGACTGCCCTGCGTCGGTGCCACGACCGTTCGGCCGAGCTCACCGGACTCGCCGCGACGGCCTTCGAGATCGCACTCGACCAGCTGGTTCCGGCCGGGGAGCGCATCGATGACTGAAACCCTGGCTCCCGCGACCACGACCGGTGCCCAGAGCACCGCCGGTCTGCATCGCGCGATGAGGCCCCGCCAGCTCGTCATGATGAGCCTCGGCGGCGCCATCGGGGCCGGCCTGTTCGTCGGGTCGGGGGCGGGCATCGCCGTCGCCGGCCCGGCGATCCTGATCTCGTTCCTCGTCGCGGCCGTTCTCGTCGTGTTCGTGATGCGCATGATGGGTGAGATGGCTGCGGCCAACCCCGCCAGCGGCGCCTTCTCAGAACACACCGAGAACGCCCTGGGTCCCGTCGCGGGCCGGACCATCGGGTGGTTGTACTGGGTGCAGGTCATCATCGTGATCGCCGCGGAGGCCACCGGCGCTGCCGCGATCACCGCGGTGGCACTGCCCGGGATCCCCCAGTGGGCGTCCGCGCTGTTCTACATGGTCGCGCTGACGGGCGTGAACCTCGTCGGCGTGCGCCGCTTCGGCGAGGTCGAATTCTGGTTCGCCGCAATCAAGATCGCCGCGATCCTCGGGTTCCTGGTGATCGGTGTCGCGATGATCGCCGGGTGGATGCCCACGTTCGAGACGACCGGCTTCGCGAACCTCACGGCGCACGGCGGGTTCGCCCCCACCGGTATCGCCGGTATCGCCGCCGGCCTGCTCATCGTGGTGTTCGCGTTCGGTGGCACCGAGATCATCGCGATCGCCGCCGCGGAGACCGCCGATCCCCGTCGTAACGTGGGCCGCGCGGTGCGCACCCTGGTGTGGCGCATCCTCGTGTTCTACATCGGGTCGGTGCTCGTGATGGTGACGATCCTGCCGTGGACCTCCGAGGACCTCGCGACCGGTCCGTTCGTCGCCGTGCTGCAGGCCGGGGCCGTCCCGGGTGCCGCCGCGGTGATGACCGTGATCGTCGTGGTCGCGCTGCTCTCGTCGCTCAACGCGATGCTGTTCAGCGCGTCCCGGATGATCTTCTCGCTGTCGCACCGAGGATCGGCGCATCCCGTCTTCGGGCGACTGTCGTCCAACGGCGTTCCCCGCAATGCGGTGCTCGCTTCGGTGGCGTTCGGCTTCGTCACGGTCGGGCTGAACTTTCTCTACCCCGACCGGGTGCTGCCGCTGCTCCTCAACGCCGTCGGCTCCACGATCCTGGTGCTGTGGACGTTCGTCGCGGTCTCGCACATCGTGCTCCGTCGTCGCGCACGACGCAACGGCACCGAGGATGCACTGCCGCTGAAGATGTGGGGCTTCCCGTACCTGTCGTACGCGACGCTCGGCCTGCTCGCCGGCATCGCGGTGCTCGCGCTGTTCGACACCGCCGCGCGCACACAGCTGCTCGCGACCGGCGCTCTGACCGCAACGATCGCCGGTACCTGCACGGTGCTGGCGCGGCGACGCGCTGCGGCCGAAAAGGTTCAGGAGCACCAACCGTAAGGACGCGT